>PXSU01000147.1 GCA_003022745.1 Halobacteriales archaeon SW_9_67_25 | reverse complement strand
TGGGTTGAATCCCCGACAAGGACCCGGGCCCTCCACGAACCTGAAACTCCCAACCCAGCGCAGTGCGGTGCGGTGCGGGCGTGGGAATCCTCGCCCTTCGGGGCGGGGAGGATGTCAATCCAGGAGTTCGCGTGTCTTCCGGTGGCGATACCGGAACATGGGCTCGAAGCCGATCACGGCGAGCGGGCCCAGCGCGTCCCCGAGGCCACCCAGCGGGAGTTCATACTCCACGTGGTCCCGGAGGATAGTCCTCGGGCCGTCGGCGTAGAATGTGTGGGTATGGACCCACTCCTCGAAGGGACCCTCGGTCATGCTGTCGCGGAAGTACGCCGACCCCTCCGACTCCGCGCGGGCAGTGATCTCCGAGACCCAGGACTGTCGGGGGCCGACGCCGAAGGGCCGGACCGACGACTCGACGACCGAGCCCGCCGCCAGGACGTCCGGGTCGGGGTCGCCACCGGGGCCGCGGGCCGACTCGATTTCGAGGTTCATCCACCCGGGTGTGAGCGCGACGAGGCCCCGTTCGTCGGAGTGAAAGTCCCAGACGTCCTCGAACGGGGCGACGACGCGGCTCGACCGCGTGTAGGTGGGCATACCCAACGGTAGGGCCGAGCGGCGGATAACCCCACCGACAGACCTCCGGGACCGCCCGCCGAACGTATAGTCAGGCTCAAAGGCCCGGACTCCTTACTGGAGCCAGATGGAGCGAGCGCGTGGCGACGGGCGTCGTGACCGGTCGGGAGTGACCGGCCTCGTCAAGGGACGCGAAGTCGCCGACGCGCCCGTCCGGTCGTTTCTCGCTGCGGTCGAGACACCGCGCTTCGCCTGGAGCGACGGCACAACGACAATCGCTGCCGGCGGGAGTGCGGCGACAATCCGTGCGGACGGCCCGGACCGGTTCGAACGGGTCCGCGAGGCCGGCACCGCCCTCTTCGACGGCCTCGAGACGCCGGAGTCGCTGCCGGTCGGTGCCCGACAGCGCCTGTACGGCGGGTTCGCCTTCCACGAGGCCCACACCGACCCGCCGGCCGGCGAAACCTGGGACGGCTTTCCCGGTGCCTCGTTCGTGCTCCCGGCGGTACAGCTCTCGCTGACGGCTGACGGCGCGTGGTTGACTGCCGCTGGCACGGGCGCCAATGCCGAGCGGCGCGTCGGTGCCCGCATAGAGCGCTGGGACCGGCGCCTGGCGTCCCTTCCCGAACTGGTCCTCACGGGGACGCCCGGCATCCGCCGGGAACACCCCACGCCCTCCCGCGAGGGGTGGCGACGACAGGTGGTCGACGCTGTCGGGAAGATACGCGCAGGCGACCTGCGCAAGGTCGTCCTCGCACAGGAGTTGCGCGCCGAGCTCGCGGGACCGGTCGACGTCGCTGGCGCGCTCACGGACCTCGGCAGCCGCTATCCGGGCTGTTACCGCTTCTTGGTCGAACCCGACGGCGGCGGCACGTTCTTCGGCGCCACGCCCGAACGGCTCGTCTCGCTCGGTGACCGCACTGTCAAGACGGAGGCACTCGCCGGTTCGACCGGCCGCGGCGAGACCATCGAGGAAGACGAGTGGCTCGCCGGCGAACTGCGCGACAGCGAGAAGGATGTCCACGAGCACGAACTGGTCGTCGACGCGATCCGCAGCCAGCTCGCCCGCGTGGCCGAGGAGGTGACCACCGGCGACCGGACGGTCCGCAAGCTGGCGACCGTCCAGCACCTCCAGACGCCGGTCCGGGCCGAACTCGCTGGCGAGGAGCACGTCCTCTCGCTGGTCGAGGCGTTGCACCCGACGCCCGCGGTGGGCGGGCTCCCGCCGGACGCCGCGCTGGGAACCATCCGCGAGACGGAAACGTTCGACCGCGGGTGGTACGCCGCGCCGGTCGGGTGGTTCGACGCCGACGGCGACGGCACGTTCGCGGTGGCCATCCGGTCGGCGCTGGCACGGGACCGCACTGCGACGCTGTTTGCCGGCGCCGGCATCGTCGCCGACAGCGACCCCGACATCGAGTGGGACGAACTGCAACTGAAGTACGGCCCGATGCGCGACGTCCTGGAATGACCGCGCCGAACCGCGCCACGCTGTGGGGCGAGGTGCTGGTCGAGGAACTCGCGGCCGCCGGCCTGTCGGCGGCCTGTGTCTCGCCGGGCAGCCGGTCGACGCCGCTGACTGTGGCGCTGGCCGACCACCCCGAGGTGACGGTCTATTCGCACCTCGACGAGCGCTCCAGCGCCTTCTTCGCGCTCGGGCGGGGCCGGCGGACCGGCCGGCCCACCGCCGTCGTCTGTACCTCCGGGACCGCGGCGGCGAACTTCCACCCGGCCGTGCTGGAGGCCAGCGAGGCGCGCGTCCCGCTGGTCGTCCTGACCGCGGACCGGCCGCCGGAACTCCGGGACAGCGGGGCTAACCAGACCAGCGACCAGGTGAAACTCTACGGCGACGCCGTCCGCTGGTACCGCACGCTCCCCGAACCCGAACCCGAGCCGCGGAAACTCCGCTCGCTACGCGTCGCGGCCGACCGCGCTATCGCCGAGGCGACCGGGACGCCTGCCGGCCCGGTCCACCTGAACGTGCCCTTCAGGAAACCCCTGGAGCCGACGCCCGTCCCCGGTGACGTCCCGGAATCGCTGTCCACCGAGGCACCACCCGCGACCGGGGGGCGCGACGGGCCCTTCGTGCGGACCGCGGCCGGCCGGACCGCACCCGGGGACAGCGAGGTGGCGACGCTTGCCGACGCACTCGGAGCGGCCGAGCGACCCCTCATCGTCTGCGGGCCGGCAGATCCGGCGGTGCACGGTCCCACCCCGGAGGCGCTCGGCCGGGTCGTCGAAACCACCGGCGCGCCGGTGCTCGCGGACCCGCTGTCGGGCCACCGCTTCGGCGCTCACGTCCCCGACCTGCCGGTCTGTGGCGGCTACGACTCGTATCTCGACGCCGACGGGTGGCCCGACCCCGACCCCGACGTCGTGCTCCGGTGTGGCGCCTCGCCGACCTCGAAGGTTCTCCGGCAGTACCTCCGGGACGCCGACGCCCGCCAGGTGCTCGTTGACCCCGCCGGCGGCTGGCGCGAGGCCGAGTTCACCGCCACCGACCTCGTCGTCGCCGACCCGACACCCACGTTCGCGTCGCTGGCCGACGCGGTGTCCGACCGGCGGGACGACGCGGCCGCCGATGGGGAGGTCGCGGCGTGGCGCGACCGGTTCGTCGACAGCGAGGACCGGTACTGGTCGCTCGTCGGGGAGGCCTGCCGGGCGTCGTTCTTCGAGGGGGCAATCCTGCGGGAACTCGCCCGCACGGCACCGGACCCGGCGACGCTGTTCGTCTCCAACAGCATGCCGGTCCGGGACCTCGACCGCTTTGGCCGGCCCCGTGGCGGGGACCTGACGGTGCTGGGTAACCGCGGCGTCAGCGGCATCGACGGCATCGTCTCGACCGCTCTGGGCGCCGGGTCGGCGACCGAGGACCCGCTCGTGCTCGTGACCGGCGACCTGGCGTACTACCACGACATGAACGGCCTGCTGGCGCTGGGACGGTGTGGCGTCGACGCGACGGTCGTCCTCGTGAACAACGACGGCGGGGGCATCTTCCACATGCTTCCCATCGAGGAGTTCGACCCGCCGTTCACCGAGCACTTCGTGACACCGCACGACCTCGACTTCGAGCCGACGGCGGACATCTACGACCTCGAATTCGCCCGCGTCGCGGGGCGGTCGGCGTTCCTCGATGCGTTCGAGACGTCCGTCGCCTCGGCTGGAACACAGGTCATCGAGGTACGGACCGACGCCGAGTCGAGCCACCGGACCCGCGAGTGCCTGCACGGGCGGGTCTGTGCGGAACTCTGAGTTTTCCGGGAACCCGGCCCCCCAACACCCTTGTGGGGGTCGGACGGAGTAGGGCCATGCGCGTCGTGGTCAACGCAGCGATGAGCGCGGACGGGAAACTCTCCACGCGCGAACGCGAGCAGGTCGACATCAGCGGGCCCGACGACTTCGACCGCGTCGACCGCCTGCGCGCCGACAGCGACGCCGTCATGGTCGGGGTGGGAACCGTCCTCGCCGACGACCCCTCGCTGACGGTCAAGAGTGGGGACCTGCAGGCCCGGCGGAGCGATCGCGGCGAGCCGGCCAACCCTGCGCGGGTGGTCGCCGACTCGCGCATCCGCACCCCGCCCGACGCTGCCGTGTTGGATGACGCGGCCGAGAGCTACCTGCTTGTCAGCGAGGCCGCGCCGACGGACTTCGTCTCGCAGATGGAGACCGCAGGCGCGACGGTCATCGTCGCCGGCGAGGACCGCGTCGACCTGCCGGCCGCGCTCGAACGGCTCGAACCCGAGGGTATCGACCAGCTCATGGTCGAGGGCGGGGGCGAACTCATCTTCTCGCTGTTCGAGGCGGGGCTGGTCGACCGCCTCTCCGCCTACGTCGGCCCGGTCGTCATCGGCGGCCGCGAGGCACCGACGCTGGCCGACGGCGAGGGCTTCACCGCGGACTTCCCGGAACTGGACCTCGTCTCGGTCGACCGCGTCGACGAGGGCGTCGTGCTGGCCTACGACGTCAGTGGGAGTGACCGGTGACCTCGGCGTAGCTCTGGCCGAAGCGCTCCTCGAAGAGGTCGAGCGTCAGCTGTTCGGCGGCAGCGAGGTCCTCGCCCACCTCGCCCTGGCTGTGGTGGACGATGCCGTGGGCCTGCTGGGCGAACCCCAGCATGGCGAGGTCGCCGACAACTGTTGTGACCGCCTCCTCGCCCTCGGCAAGCAGGTCCACGATGGCGACCGGCACCTCGATCTCGTCGCTGTCACCGTTCGACGTCAGTTCGACAGTAACTGTCTCGTCTGTCATGCCCGGACTTGGCAGTCACCACCTAAAGCGTCTGTGGACCTGTGTGCAAAAGCCGAACGACCCCTCGACGCGCCAGAGAGGCGGTCAGTCGTCCGATTCTGCGGCCGCCGCGTCGGTCGTCGCGGCCGTCCTCCGGGGGATGTCCTCGAGGTACTCGTCGGCATCCATGGCGGCCTTGCAGCCCATCCCGCCCGCGGTCACGGCCTGCTGGTAGTGGAAGTCGACGACATCGCCGGCACCGAAGATGCCCGGCACTGCCGTCCGGGTCTGGCCGCCCCCCTCGCCGCCGTGGGTCTCGATGTAACCGGCCTCGTCCATCTCGACGCCCGTGTCTTCGAGGTACGCCGTGTTGGGGGTGTGGCCGATGGCGAGGAAGACCGCGCCGACGTCGAACTCGAAGGTCTCCGTATCAGAGTCCTCGAGGTTCTCCTTGGGATACCCGTCCTCGTTCCGTGCGAGCACGACGTGGTCGATCCCGTCCTCGGCGGAGCCGTGAATCTCCAGAAGTTCGGTGTTGCGCATGATCTCGATGTCGCCAGACTCGACGTTCTCCTGGACGCGGTCGACCCAGTAGTCCTCGGCGCGGAAGTTCTCGCGCCGGTGGGCGATGTAGATGGTGTCGGCGAACTTCGTGAGGAAGGTGGCCTCCTCCATGGCGGCGTCCCCGCCGCCGACGACGAGCATGTCCTCCCCGCGGAAGAACGCACCGTCGCAGGTGGCACACGTCGAGACGCCGTACCCCATCAGTTCGTCCTCGCCGGGTACGCCCAGAGTGCGCGCGCTCGCGCCGGAGGCGGCGATGAACGCGTCACAGGTGTAGCGGTCGCCGTCTTTCATCCCGACCTCGAAGGGGCCGGCGTGCTCGCCCGGAGCCTCGTTTCGCGGCCGGACGTCGGTCACGATGCCGTGGTCAATCTCGGCGCCGAACTGGGTGGCCTGGTCTTTCATCTTCCCGACCAGATCCGGCCCGCCGATGCCGTCCGGGAAGCCGGGATAGTTCGCGACGTCTGTCGTCAGCGTCAACTGGCCGCCGGGTTCGTCACCCTCCAGCACCAGCGGGTCGTTGTTCGACCGCGCCGCGTAGATGGCGGCAGTCAGTCCCGCGATACCCGACCCGGCGATCACGAGTCGCCGGTGTTCGATAGCCTCGTCCGTCATACCTGTGAGTTGGCTGTCTGGGGGTTTGTAGATTGTGCCCTCGGTCCGGAGCCTTGCACAGCCCCCGGGACACGGAGCAACTGACCCACCCCCGCCCCCGACGGTCCGCCGGGCCTCCGCCGAACGACACATGTGCCCGCCGTGCCCAGGTGCGGATATGGCCGACATCCAGAAGAAGACCGACCGGTACGAGGAACTGCTCGCGGAGGCACTCGCGGTGGCAGAGGTCGCGCCGCCCGGCGGGACACCGATGGCCGACGCTGCGTCCGAGTGCGAGGAGATGGCCCGTTCGTACCTCGACGACGGGCGTCACTTCCGGGCGGAGGGCGATTTCGTGAACGCGCTGGCGGCGTTCTCCTACGGCCACGCCTGGCTCGACGCCGGCGCGCGCGTCGGCCTGTTCGATGTCCCGGAGGAGGGACACCTCTTCACGGTCTGACCGCCTTCGGGGAACGACGGGCCCGGCTGGCTCGGCACGTGCCGGTGAACTTACGTGGGGGGCCGTGTTGGGTTCCGGTGATGGAGGCAGTCCTCTGGTACGTGCTGACTGGCACACGCGGGGGGAAAAACCGCGTGCGCATCCTCAAAGCGGTCGAGGAGCGCCCCCGCAACGCCAACCAGCTCGCGGAGGACCTCGACCTCGATTACAAGACGATCCGGCACCACCTCGACGTACTCTCGGACAACGACATCGTCACGGACAGCGGCGACGACTACGGTGCGGTCTACCTGCCGACCGACCGCGTGCGTCACCACTGGGACACCGTCGAGGAAATCATCCAGGAGGTCGACTGATTATGGTCCAATTTGGGAAAGAGTATATTCCACAGAGAACCCTACGGTGGTACAGATGGGAGTCTGGCTGAACGCAGCGAGTGCCGCGACGGCGCTCAACGTAGTGCTGTTGTTCGCCCTCCTGACCATCTGGGTCCGGAACTACCTGGAGTTTCGCTCCAAGCACACGCTCGGGTTCGCGGTGTTCGGGGCGATGTTGCTCGCGGAGAACCTTCTGACGTTCAACTACTACGTCATCAACCGGCAGGTCGCGGACTACCTCTCCCAGGCCGACCCGGTCGCCGGCAAGGCCATGATGTTCGTCCAAGTGCTGGAACTCGGTGCCATCGTCTTCTTGCTGTGGATCACCTGGGACTGACCCCGCACCCCGGACTCCCGACGTCTCGCGCCAGAACGTATCAGATATAGTATTATATTCGCCCTGTCACCGTCGCCAGCCTCGAACCTGGAGCTAGAATATCGGCGCGAGAGTGCCGATCCACCGTTTTTGGGTCGAATTTGGGTCGGAGAATGGTCACTGTTGGGAAAATATATATTATCTGTCTATTCCCGGCCTCGTACGCGATGACACGACCGAACAGACGGCAGGTACTCGGAACGCTGGGCAGCGCACTCACGATGGGACTCGCGGGGTGTCCGCAAGGCGGCGACGGTGGCGGCGAGGAGGCCACGCCGACGCCGACCGCGGAACCGACCCCGACGCCGAGTTCTGACCATATAAACGCGGGCTATCGCGCCCGTGCTACGGCCTGTGACAATACGTATCATCCGAGTTCCGTCGGTGTGTTACCTTTATCATCTGCGATAGTCAAAGCAAAACGTTTATAAACTTGACGGACTAACTAGTAGTTAAGAGGAGACGCTGGAGAAAGTATTACGATTACCTCTCCGGCAACCCCGAACACCATGAGCGAATCACCGACACGGCAACGAAACGCCGAACGCACACGAACGCGCGAACGAGAGAGGACCGAGGAGACCGAGGAGGTCGGCGTCGACGTCTGTCCCGAGTGTGGTGGCCGGCTCGTCTCGGACGCCGAACACGGGGAGACGGTCTGTAAAGAGTGTGGCCTCGTCGTCGAAGAAGACGAGATCGA
>PXSU01000146.1 GCA_003022745.1 Halobacteriales archaeon SW_9_67_25 | reverse complement strand
CGTGTCGGGGACCCACTCCGCGTCGGCCTCGTCCGCGGTTTCGTCCGCGTCGGCCTCGTCGGGCCACTCGCCCGGCGCGCGCTGGTCGTCCGCCTCGTCGGTGTCGGGCGTCTCGTCGAGGATGACCGCGTCGTCCTCGCCGTGCGGGCCCAGTGTACCGACCCCGCCCTCGTCCGTCCCGGGACTGTCACCGGCCGGTGGGGCCGACGAGACACCCCCGCTCTCGGCCTCGTCGATGAGCTCCGCGGACTCGGCCGGTCCGTCCCGCGCCGGCGCCTCCCTGCCGTCGTCAGCCGCCTCGTCGGCTGTCCCGTTCACGATATCGGAGGGCGTCTCCAGTGTCGTCACTTCCGTGTTCTCCGAGACGACCCGGGTCTCCCCACACCGCTCGCAGGTCTCGGTCTCGGTGATTGTGGTGACGACTTCGCTCCCCCGCTCTTCGCGCTCACGCGTGATCTCCGTGTCGCCAAAGCGGTGCCCGAACACCGAGCACTTGAGAGTCATTGTCACGACTTCGCTCCCTGTGGCACATAAGCGTACTGCTTGGAGTGCCCCGCGGGGGGTCGCGGTCGGGGCGTCCGACCGGCAACGGGTCGATACCAAGGGCATACTATAATAGCACCTCGGCGTTAACCGACAGCACATGCAAGCGAAGCCGGAGTACCGCGACCGGGGAGGGACGGAGGTCGCGGTGCTCGACGCGCTCGCCGACCGGGCCGAGGATGGGATGACTGTCTTCGAGCTCCGGTCGGAGGTCGACGTCGATATCGACCGCCTGGAGGACGCCCTCGCGGACCTGAAAGCCGACGGCCTCATCGACGTCGAGAACGACGGCAACCGGACGGTCATCCTCCCCGACGAGGACGTCGTCGGCCCCGCCGACCACGGCGAGGACCCCGGACTGTTCGAGGAACTCCGTCGCCGGTTGCCCTTCTAGGGCGGAGCCCGACGAGCGCCGCGACCACGGCAAGCAGCGCGACCAGTGCGCCTGACACTCGTCACTCGCGGAATGACGGGGTATTCGCTCGTACCCCTACCAGTCTCCGAGTTGCGAACGCAGGTCCCCGGACTGCCAGTGGATGAGCACGAGTGACAGGCCGCCCATGACCAGGAGCCACACCGTGTTCACGATCCCGGACACTTCTACAAACAGGCGCGGCCCGGTGAACGTCGGCCGGATGAGCGCAGGCGCCTGGTATCCAATCGCCCGGACGGACGTGAGCCCGAACAGGTTGGTCGCGCCGACGTTGAACCCGACATGGATGCCGATGGGTATGGCCAACTGGCCTGTCAGGATGTACACCATGCCGAAAACAAGACCGCCGAGCAACCAGAAAGACAGGGCCCGCCACGAGGACGCCTGGCCGAAATGAAGGAAGCCGAATACGGCCGCGGAGACGAACCAGGCACCGAGGACACTCCAGCGCGAGGAAATCCCGCTGCGGGTAAGCCCCTCGGCTGCCTCCCGAATGAAGACACCACGAAAGACGAGTTCTTCCCACACGCCGCCGAGGAGCCACGTCAGCAGGGACGCCGCGAACAGCAGGACAAAGCTGCGGTCATCCGAGCCCGGGGTGACGAAGGTATCGACCGAGGCCCACCCGAACGCGAGGTTCGTGAGCAAGGCACCGCCCGCGCCGAAAAACCCAACGAACACCCCGAGACCGAAGAGCCGCCACCACCGTGAAGACATCCGGAATCCATAGGTACGTATGTCATCACGCCGGGCGTACCTGGCCACCGCGCCGACCAACACGACCGCGACGACCACAGTCGCCCCGTATGTCAGGAGTAACTGGATCGAGGTGGGAAACCCGAGAGCGCGAAGGGGCGACGCGAGTCCGAACACGACGGCAAGGACTCCACCGACCGGGACGACAATCCGCCAGAGCGTCCGGACCCGACCGTCTTCCCGACGCCGGACGAGCAGTCGGAGCGTTCGTATCCAGGTCGGGGACTGGAAGGCAGACCTTCCGTGGGGTTCACTCACCCGCCCGCCGGCGGACAGCCAGCAGCGACGCGACGAGGACTGCGAGTAGCGCCACGATAACGCCGAAGCCCGGTCCGAAGACGCCGTCGGTCTCCGGTGTGGGAGTTGCCCCCGCGGATGGCGTACCATCGTCGGATTCTCCAGCGGATTCGGAGTCTGTGGTCGGCGTGCCCTCGTCTGGGACCTCCCCTTCGGGTCCGGCCACTTCGAGCGTGCCGACGGGTGAGCCGTTGACGGTGATGTCGTAGGTGCCGGCCTGGTCGATGCTCGCGCTCAGGTCGACGCTGGTCTCGTCGCCGGCAGCGATGGACACCGTCTCGGTGGTCAGCGACTGGCCGTTTGCCTCCAGTGCAAGTGTGACATCGCTACTGGTTCCGCCGTCGTTGCGCACAGTGACGCTGGTGGTGAACGTCTCGCCGACCTGGACGGACGTCTGGTCGAGCTCGCCCGAGGCGATGGAGATGTCCGCGGCGTCGGTGCCGATGAGGAACACCGAGAACCCGGACGTGACCGCCTCGAAGCGGTTGTTCCCGAGGTGTTCGGTCGGCAGCGCCGTGGGCTCGCCATCTACGATCCGGTAGAGGCGGACGTTCTCCGGTGCGGTGTCGCTCTGGGCGAGCCGTTGCTCGGAGACGCTGAATGTGAACGTGCTCTGGCCGATGGCGGTGTCGCTGACACCCTCGACAGTGGTTTCGACGTATCCCAGCGTGTCGCCCGTCTGTGCCGGATCGGGATCGGGTGCCCCTGCCGGCTTGCTGGATGTCGTCGAGATCCGGACGTTCGTGCTCTCGACGGATTCGGCGAAGTCGATATCGACGCTCTCGACGGTCGCCTCGCCACCCTCAGAGGAGGTCCCGGCCTCGACTCTGATGGTGTCGCCTGCGTTTGCGCCCGAGAGGGACACCGTCGTTTCCTGACCGCCGGAAATCGTGCTAATCTGACCTGAGATCGTTTGCTGTGGCCCTTCGACGAGTGCGCCACCGCCGCCACCGCCGCCACCGCCGCCTGCGGCGCCGCCGGTAGTGCCGTCTTCGCTGTCATCCTCTGTCGTGTCGTCCTCAGTCTCGTCGCCTCTATCGACGGTTTGCTCGTCGGATTCCTCGTCCTGAGAGTCAACGCCGACGGCGAACGCCGAGAAGCTGTCCGTCGTTGCCTCGTAGATGTACGCAGTCCGCGTCTCGGCAACTAGCGACGTCTCCAGTTCCTCGTAACCGGTTCCGGTACCGTTGTGGTAGAGCGTGACATTCGTCGTCGGATTGCTGGCATTGGCTGCGGCGAAGGCGGCCTTGCTCACCCGGAAGCGGAACTCGTTCTCGCTGAGGTTGTCAGTGGTCGTCGTCGTTGTGGCGTTGATGTACCGCACTGCCGAAACATTGTCTCTGGTTAGCGCTGGATCGCTCGACGCGTTCGAGGCCGATCCCTCAGTTCTGATGCTGAAGTCCTCGCTCGTCGAGACGTTCGGTTGCAGACCGCGGAGGCTCGCGTTCGTCTCCAACCCACGGTTGAACTCGATGCCGGGCTGTTGGCCAGGATTGACGTTCTCGTAGGTCGCGTTGACGCTGCCGAAGTCGACATTCACGATTGTCCGCGAGTTCGACATGAACACTGCCTGGCCCGACTGGCGCGGGTCGTTCGTCGTGATCGACAACACGGCAGTTTTGATTCCACGGGACGACGGGGTCAGGCTCACGTCAATTTGGACCGAATCACCATCTGGTGTCAGCGTCTCTCCGTCGATGTCCGTCTCGAGTTCGAAGTCG
>PXSU01000145.1 GCA_003022745.1 Halobacteriales archaeon SW_9_67_25 | reverse complement strand
GGCGACCGCGAGGGTCCCGAGGGTCCCGAGGAGGGCGCGCCGTTGCACGCGGAGGGCCATGACTGGAGATATCGACGGGACAGGTAATAAAGCGTGTGCCGAAGGTGACACTATCGGCCGAGTGGGAACGGCGTGGTGTACGCTCCCCGGCCGGGGTCTTTATTCCCGTTCCGCGTCCAGGTGGGGACATGGACAGCGAGCCACCGGCGGTCGGCGAACTCAGCCCGCCCGACCGGACGCTGATGGGACCCGGACCGACGGACGTCCACGACCGCGTGCGGAGAGCGGCGGCGGCCCCGCTGGTGGGCTACCTCGACGACTACTACGTCTCGGTGATGGACGACCTCCAGGAACTGCTCCGGTACGTCTTCCGGACGGACAACGAACATACCTTCGTCGTGAGCGGGCCGGCGCCGAGGTCGTCACCGTCGACGCCCCGTGGGGCGAACCGCTGGACCCGGCCGACGTCGAGGCGGCATTCGAGGCCCACCAGCCGACCGTCTTCGGGTTCGTCCACGGGGAGACCAGCACCGGCGTCCGACAGCCCGACGTCCCCGAACTGGTCGACGTCGCCCACGCCCACGACGCCTACGTCGTCGCCGACACGGTCCCCGTGCTGGGCGGCCTGGAGTTCCAGACCGACGAGTGGGACGTAGACGTCGTGTATACGGGTTCCCAGAAGTGTCTCTCGGCACCGCCGGGTGTCGCATCCATCACGTTCGACGACCGGGCCGTCGAGAAGGTCCACGCCCGCGAGACGCCGGTCCGGTCGTGGTACCTGGACCTGGCGGGCGTCTGGGAGTACTGGGGGGCCGAGCGCAACTACCACCACACCGGCCCCATCTCGACGAACTACGCGCTCCGGGAGGCCTGCCGGCTCATCGCCGAGGCGGGCATCGAGGCCGTCTGGGAGCGCCACCGCCGCGTGGGTGGGGCCATCAAGGCCGGCGCCGAGGAGATGGGCCCGGGACTGGGCGTCGAGGACGACCACTGGCTGCCGACGCTCAACCCCGTGCAGGTACCGGCGGGCGCCAACGACGGACGGGTCATCGAACGGATGCTGGGCGAGTACGGCATCGAAATCGTCGGCGGGCTCGGCGCGCTGGCCGGGGATATCTTCCGTGTCGGCTGTATGGGCCACTCCGCACGCCCCGGCAACGCCCTGGAAGTCGTCTCGGCGCTGGGGACGGTTCTCGCCGAGGAGGGTGCCGACGTGACCCCGACGCTGGCGTGACAGCCGCCCGGCGTGCGCTCGCCGAGTGAGAGTCCGGTGTACTCTCCAAACCCACAAGGGCATCGGGGCCGTGACACTGGTCGAGGCCGAGATGGGAGGACGCGAGTTACTCGACGGACGGGACCTGCCCTTCGACACCGCCGAGGTCGAGATCGACGACGCCGGGGTCCTGGACCTGCTGGAACCGGTCGTCCGGGAGTGGTGGGTCGAGGAGTTCGGTGAGTTCGTCCCCGGGAACGGCGGGTTTTTCACCCCCCCGCAGAAGGAGGCCATCCCGCGCATCCACGACCGCGAGAACGCGCTCATCTGTGCGCCGACCGGATCCGGGAAGACGCAAGCGAGCTTCTGTGGCATCGTCAACGAACTGTTCCGCAGGGACCGGGCAGAGGGGCTGGAAAACAGCGTCTACTGCCTGTACATCTCCCCGCTGAAATCCCTGGCCAACGACATTCACCGGAACCTCGAGGTGCCCCTGGAGGCCATCACGGCGAAACTTGCGGAGCGCGGTGAGGACGCCGAGATCAGACACGCCATCCGCCACGGCGACACCGCCGACAGCGAACGCCAGGCGATGCTCGACGAGACCCCCCACATCCTCAACACCACGCCGGAGACGCTGGCTATCCTGCTGAACTCGCCGAAGTTCAAGCAGAAACTCGAAACCGTCGAGTACGTCATCGTCGACGAGATCCACAGCCTCGCGGAGAACAAACGGGGCAGCCACCTCTCGGTCTCGCTGGAACGCCTCGAGGCGATGGCCGCGCGCTCGCCGACCCGCATCGGCTGTTCGGCCACCGTCGAACCCCTGGACGGGATGGCAGAGTTTCTCGTCGGCCGGGCATCTCCGGGCGGGCCGCCCCGCGAGTACGAACTCGTTGACGCCCGGTTCGTCCGCGAGTTCGATATCGAACTGTCCTGTCCGACCGACAACCTCCTGTATACGCCTGCAGACGCCGTCAACGACCGCTTCTACGAACAGCTACACGACCTCATCGAAGACCACACCAACACCCTCGTCTTTACGAACACGCGCTCGGGGGCCGAACGCGTCTTGCACAACCTCCGGGAACGTTTCGGGTACGACGAGTCGGACTCCGGGTGTCACCACGGCAGCCTCTCGAAGGACAGGCGCCAGTCCGTCGAGGAGGCACTCAAGGCCGGCGACCTCGACGTCGTGACCACCTCGACGTCCCTCGAACTGGGGATCGACATGCCCCACCTCGACCTGGTGGTCCAGGTCGGCTCCCCGAAGTCGGTCGCTGCTCTCCTCCAGCGGGTCGGCCGGGCGGGCCACCAGGTGGGCGAGACGGTGACCGGCCGGGTGATCGCGCTCGACCGGGACGAACTGATCGAGTGTGCGGTCATGCTGGGCAAGGCCGAGGAGGGCTTCGTCGACCGGGTGTTCGTCCCCGAGAACGCCCAGGACGTCGCCGCCCAGCACGTCTACGGGATGGCGATCAACGGCCCTCGTCCCGAACGGGAGGTGCGGGCCATCTTGCGCCAAGCGTATCCCTACCGGCACTACGACGACGCGGACTTCGAGCAACTGTGCCGGTACCTGACCGCCGACTACGAGGGCTTAGAGGAGAAGAACGTCTACGCGAAAATCTGGCGCGACACCAACGACCCGCCCCACGGTGAACACCACTACGAGGAGTTTCCCGTCGGCGAGGGGCTGGTCGGCAAGCGCGGCCGGCTCGCGCGGGTCATCTACATGACCAACATCGGGACAATCCCCGATTCGTTCACCTGCGACGTGTTCACCCGGGGTAGCGACGAGTGGGTCGGCCAGCTCGACGAGGCGTACCTGGATACGCTCGACCCCGGCGACGTGTTCGTGCTGGGCGGGGACCGCTTCGAGTTTCGCTACCGGCGCGGGTCGAACGTCTACGTCGACCATACCGGCGCACGCCCGACGGTCCCCTCCTGGTTCTCCGAGCGGCTCCCCCTCTCGTACGACCTGGGCCGGGAGATACTGGCCGTCCAGCGCGAGTTGCTGGCCCGGCTCGAACGGGGCGGCAAGTCGGCGGTCCGGGTCTGGCTCCGGGAGTTCCCCGTCGACGACAACAGCGCGCGTGCACTCGCCCGGACCTTCGACGAGCAGGTCCGGTATGCCGGGTCAGAGAGCGTCGCAACCGACGAGCGCCTGGTCGTCGAGGAGGAACGCGACCGCGAGGTCTACGAGCGCCGCTACTACGTCCACTCGAACTACGGCCGGCGGTTCAACGACGGCTTCTCGCGGCTGCTGGCCTACCGCTGTGCGCGGGCGACCAACGCGAACGTGACGGTGGCGGTCGCGGACCACGGCTTCACGCTCTCGATGCCGCTCAACCGGAAGGTCGATATCACCGGCCTCGTCCGGGGGATCGACCCCGAGGAGGTGCGGCCGGACCTGCGGACCAGCCTCGAAGGGACGGACCTCCTGGAGCGGTACTTCCGGATCAACGCGACGCGGGCGCTGATGATTCTCAAACGCTACAAGGGTCACGAGAAATCGGCGAGCCAGCAGCAGGTCAACAGCGACATGCTGCTGGGCTTTGCCCGCGATCTGGAGGACTTCGCGGTCATCGAGGAGACCTACCGCGAGATTCTGGAGGACAAACTCGACGTCGCCGGTATCGAGGGGATCCTCGGGGAGATCCAGCGCGGCGATATCGAGGTGGCCACCGTCCGCGTCGACTCGCCGTCACCGCGAGCGTTCGGGCTCGCAGCGCTGACGGCGAGTGACGTCGTCCTCGCGGAGGACGAATCGGCAGTCCTCCAGAAGTTCCACCGGCGCGTCCTCGAAGAGATCGGTGGGGGAGACGGGAGCGACGGCCCGGTCACCGAGTCTGACGGGCCGGCGACGACCGATCGGACCTGATCACTCGGAGCGGGCCTTGCGGGCCTGCTCGATGGCGGGGATGACCACCCAGAAGGTCAGCGCCCCGAGGATCGCGAACCAGAACAGGAGGTCCTTGAGCGTGATGGCGATCTGGCCGTAGAGGTTCAGCGTCTCGGGATCGGGGTTGGGTGCGGCGAGTTGCCTCCCCTCGAACGTCGGCGTGTTGTAGGTGGCGGCGATCATCAACCACCCGAGACCCGCGGTGACCAGGATTCCCAGCCCTTTGGCGAACTCGTCAGCCATCGTTCGAGGGTTCGTCGGACTCGTCTTTAGGCTTTCCCATTCCCTCCGCACGGAAGCGCGTCGAAAAGGCGTACACCGCCGCGCCGCCGACGATCCCCGCGACGCCCAGGATCGCCAGCGCGGGGTCGATCTCGGAGACGTCGGCGGTCGCCCTGTCGGTTGCGGTGTCCAGCAGGACGAACCCCCCGAGGACGAACACGATGGCAAAGAGCGTCGAGAAGACCGTCACCGTCTTGTAGAGGCGCAGGGGCACGACCACGTCGCGCGGGCCCGCCCGCCCGACGGTGTCCGATGCCGTTTCGACATCCCCCTCGGCGTCCGACCCGGTCCCGGCCGCTTCGCCGGTGGCTCCGCCGCGTGTCTCCGTGGTTTCGGGGCCGTCGGTGCCGGCCGACGGCCGGGCGTCGCCCATTATTTGGGCGGCCGGAGTCGGTAGTACCGCCGGTTCAGGTCGAACATGTATCCCTCGCGCATCGCCCGGAGTACGGAGTAGGCGATGATGCCACAGACGATCGGCGCCAGGAACGCCAGGTCGAACAGGAGGTGGGAGTCCATGGACACCAGGTTCTTGACCGACAGCACGGCGATAGTAAAGGCGAAGACCACGCCCATGACGCCGACGCCAGCCCAGAACGGCTGTTCGACCGGCCGCCGGGCACTGCCCTTGTTGAGGAAGGGCACGACAGCGACGGCGCCGACCACCACGAGGTTCGCCAGCACGCCGTAGGTCCGGTCGGCCATCAGCTTCTGCCCGCCCAGCAGGCTCAGATCGGGATTGAGCGGCCCAAGTTTCAGCAGGCCAAACGACCAGTAGAGGTACCAGTCGGGCAGGATGACCGCCGGCGTCGAGCCCGAGTCGGCCGGCCCCGGGAGGTGGGGCGGGACCAGCGCCGACAGCAGGAGGATCATCCCGACGAAGAAACTCATCAGTGCGAGGTTGCGGACGGTCTCGTGGGGCCAGGTGGGAAACGCGAGCACGTCCCGCTCGACGTAACTGGACTGCTGGCGCAGGTCTTGGTCTTCCCGGCGGGACCGTTCGAAGTACTCGTAGGTCAGCCGCGAGAGCCCCTGGGAGCGTTGCTTGCGTTCGCTCCAGGTCGGCGTCTCGCCGTCCGGGGGCACGATGCCTGCCCCGTCGGCGGCTGCCTCGTCCCCGCCGTCGGTGGCGACGTCCCCGGGGTCGCTGTCAGTGGCCGATTCCGTCTGTCCGTCGGTGGTGTCTCCTGTCATGGTTCAGTGGGGTTCCGCGATGCCCTGCATCCAGACGATGCCGATGTGGATGGCGATCAGCGTCGTCACGACGAACGGCAACAGGAACACGTGCAGGATGTACATCCGCACGAGCGTTGCCTGTCCGGGGGTGAACCCGCCGAACAGCAACTGGGCCACGTACTCGCCGATCAGCGGGATCGAGAGGCTCATCTCGACGCCGATCTGGCCGGCCCAGAAGGATAGCTGGCTCCAGGGCAGGAGGTATCCAGAGTACCCGAAGACCATCGTCAGCGAGATGAGCACGATGCCGATGATCCAGTTGAGTTCGCGGGGTTCCTTGTACGCCCCGGTGAAGTACACCCGGAGCATGTGCAAGAAGACGGCGGCGACCATGATCTGGGCCGACCACCGGTGGAGGCTCCTGAGGAACAGGCCCAGATTGAGGTCACCCATTATGAACAGGATCGACTCGTAGGCGACCGATGGGGTGCCGTCTGCGGCGGCGGCTGCCGGCGCGTAGTAAAAGCCCAGCAACGCGCCGCTGATCGCGGCGACGACGTAGGCAATCGTCGAGAACGACCCGAGCGCGTACAGCGGATACCAGTACCAGAACTTGTTGTCCAGGTTGTACTGCTCGGTGTGGCTCTTTGGCATCTGCATGTTGACCTTGTAGTACAGGTCCTCGAGGAGCTCGAGGTAGTCGACGATGCGGAGCCGTTTGTCGAACCAGATCAGCACCGACAGGTAGATCGATTCGAGTGCGGTCAGGTCGCGTTCTTCCATCCAGGCGTCGTGGTCGTGCTCGTCCTTGCGTTCGATGCTCATTGTTAGTCGGGTCTGGGGAGTGCGACGAACTGTCCTTTCACGGGGCTGAACGGGTCGTAGATGGACTGGTGGCACTGGCAGTACACCTTGTCTCCGGCACCCTCGAAGTCGCTGGTCCGGTAGCCCGGCACACAACAGAAGTGCGAACACTTGTCCATCCAGGCGATGAACGATTCCTGGGTCGCGGCGTTGATGAAGCTCAACACGTCGACCGGGATATCACTGTACTTGCCCTCGCCGTTGGCCAGTTTGGGAACCTCGGGGCTACGGACCACCTGGACCGGGAGCGGGCGCCCGTCGGACGACGAGCGCCAGTCGGCCATCCCCGGCTTGCCGTCGCCGGGACTGCCGAAGTCGTTGGTCCAGGTCTCGTAATCCGAGAAGTCGTCGACCCGGAGCGGGCGCCCACCCTCCAGATTTTTGAGCCACTCGTAGGTCTCGGGCTTGAGCAGGAGTTGGCTGTCGGCGTCGGCGCCGGGCTGGGTTCCCGCGTACTGCTGGACACCACAGTACTGGAACCACGTCGAGGAGTAGGTAATCCCGCCGACGTCCTCCCGGGCGACGGTCACCGTCCGGCCGCCCTGGTTCTGCTCGCTCACCTCGGGCCACCTGCCCTGCAGGACGCCGTCGTCGGTGATCTCGATGGGCACGATGGGCATCCCGCGGGGTGCCGGCCCGTCCATGATCTCGATACCGATGAACTCCGTCGGACCGCCGCCGGCACCGGGGGCCGACGTCGCGGTGTTGATACTCCCTGCCGTTCCGGCCGCGACGGTCGCGAGCGTCGCACTCCCCACGACGCCCTTCACGAACCGCCGCCGGCCGGTCTGTTCCGGATACTTGTCTTCGTCGAGTGGCATCGTTATCGTTTGTAGTAGGGGTAGATGGCCCGCTTGAAGTTGTCAGCGAGCCCGTCTGTCAGTTCTTCGCCATCGACGTCCTCCTCGCGGATGTAGAGGTCCTCCCACTTCCGGCGGCGTTTCTTGACGATCATCACGTCCGGGAGGAACTCCTTGCGGTACAGCACCAGGATGAACGCGAGGTTGATGAACATCCCGGCGAGGAGTCCGCCCAGGAACATGTTCCCCAGCGCCGCGAACTGCCGCGGGTAGCCCCAGCCGGTCAGGAGGCCGTAGGTGAAAAGCGCCACCAGCACGACCTCCAGCAGCGTCAGGACGACGATTGCGACCGCGGCTGCGGTGCTCTCGCGGGCCGGTTCGTACCTGTGGATGTCGCCGTAAGTGGAGCCTTCCGATGGCATCAGTTGTTCCCTCCCTTGGTGTGTGCGGACTCGCCGTACTTCAAGACGAAGAAGGTGAACACGAGCGAGACCGAGATCGCGAGGATGACCGACACCCCCACGAAGTGCTCGTGGATCTGTGCGCCCATGTGCGACGGTTCGAGGGGTGTCGACTCGCCGCCACCCTTCGTGGGGAAGTCCGAGCCGACGACGACCGAGCCCTTCATGCCGACGCTCTTGTGTGGCTGACAGAAGTAGTTGAAGAGGCCGTCCTCGCCGAAGGTGTGCTCGAAGGTGAACCC
>PXSU01000144.1:3293-4138 GCA_003022745.1 Halobacteriales archaeon SW_9_67_25 | reverse complement strand
GAGGAGGACTCCGTCGACCGCGGCCCCGAGTGGCGGGCCTTCGACTCACGCGAGAAAGACGAGAAGTCCCGGGTCGGCGCCCCGACGACCAACATGATGCACGACAAGGGCCTCTCGACGAATATCGACTGGCGCGACAGGGACGCCTACGGGAACGCCCTCGGCGCGAAACAGCGCAAAAAGATGCAGCGCCTGCGCAAGTGGAACGAGCGGTTCCGGACCCGCGACTCGAAGGAGCGCAACCTCAAGCAGGCGCTGGGCGAGATCGACCGGATGGCGTCGGCGCTCGGCCTCCCCGAGAACGTCCGGGAGACCGCCTCTGTCATCTACCGCCGCGCGCTCGACGAGAACCTCCTGCCCGGCCGCTCCATCGAGGGCGTCTCGACGGCGTCGGTGTACGCCGCGGCCCGCCAGGCCGGCGTTCCCCGCTCGCTGGACGAGATTACTGACGTCTCCCGCGTCGAGAAAAGCGAGATCGCACGCACGTACCGCTACGTGGTGCGCGAACTGGGTCTGGAGGTCAAGCCGGCCGACCCCGAGAGCTACGTCCCCCGGTTCGTCTCCGATCTGGGCCTCTCCGAGGAGTCCGAACGACGGGCCCGGCAGTTGCTGACCAACGCCAAGGAACAGGGCGTCCATTCGGGCAAGTCGCCGGTCGGCCTCGCGGCGGCAGCGGTCTACGCGGCCGCGCTCCTGACCAACGAGAAGACCACGCAGGCCGCCGTCAGCGAGGTGGCCGATATCTCCGAGGTCACCATCCGGAACCGCTACCACGAACTCCTCGAAGCCGAACAGGACATCCCGGTGGCGTAGCGAGACCGTAGGTTTTTGCCCCCAGTGGCCGG
>PXSU01000144.1:0-3201 GCA_003022745.1 Halobacteriales archaeon SW_9_67_25 | reverse complement strand
GGCGGGGAAGCACCCAACGACCCCCAGCGACTCGACGAACTCGAGTCGGCACTGGAGCACCCTGGCGTCGAGGCCGTCGACATCGAACTCGACGCCATCCGTGATGGGGACGGCGAGCGCGTGGTCGAGGCCGCCCGTGAACGTGACCTCAGCGTCGTGGTTTCGGTCCACGATTTCGAGCGGACGCCCGACCCCGACCGGTTGCGGACACTGCTGACCGCGGCTGCCGACTACGGGGACGTGGGCAAACTCGCGGTCACCGCCGTGACATCCGAGGACGTCCTGTCGCTGCTGGAGGAGACGTGGAGACTGACTGCCCGGGGCTCGACCGTCGCGACGATGGCGATGGGCGAGACCGGCCGTCACTCCCGGGCCGTCGCCCCGCTGTACGGGTCGCGGATCGGGTACGCGCCGGTCGGCCCCGCCGACGCCACCGCCCCGGGACAGTACGACCTCGCCACGCTGTCGAAACTGCTCGACACGCTGGACACAACATTTTAATTGGCCCGCGGACGGACCTTCGAACAGTGTTCGGGGGCCGCTCCACCCAGACGCGACGCAAGCGACCCTGGCTAGCGGTCGTGCTCGCGTTCGTCTACCCGGGGCTGGGCCACCTCTACCTCCGGAAGTGGGGGCGTGCGCTGCTGTGGTTCGGGATGATCGTGGCGTCGACGATGGTGCTGATTCCCGACGAGGCGGCCCCCTCTGGACTGTCCGTCGAGTCGATCGTCGCGTCTGCGGAGGCCATCCCCGTCGAAGTGAGCCTGTTCGTTCTGGCACTGTCGTTGCTGAGTGTTCTCGACGCTTACTGGCTGGCGACACGGGTCAACGAGATGGCACAGGGGGCGGCCGACACCGGGACAGAGGCCCGGACCGAGGACTGCCCCCACTGCGGGAAGGAACTCGACGAGGATCTGGATTTCTGCCCGTGGTGTACCGAGCGCCTGGTCGAACCGGACGACGACGAACCGACCGTCAGGTAACCTGCCGACAACGACCGTTCACTGCTCGATGATGCTCTCCTCGACGGCCTCGCCGAAGTGCCGGGCGGTGGCCTCGTAGTAGAGGAGTATCTCGTTGCCCTCTTCGAGGTCCGTGATCGCTGTCCGGCCGCCGTCGCGGGTGTGGACCTTGATCGTCTCGGCGTTCTGGAGGAGGGTCTCGACGCGGTCGCCCTCGGCGGTCTCGGCCTGGACGCGGAACATCGGGCGCTTCTCGATTTTGGCCCGCCCCACCACTGCCTCGCGGGTGTTCCCGTCCGTGTCGACTATCTGGACCTCGGTCCCACTGCCCACCCCCGAGAGGTACTTCGTCTCGCCGCCGGGCACGCGGACGTAGGCGTGGACTGCGCCGGCGTTCACCCGGAATGGGCGGGAGGCGACGTAGGGTGACTCGGCGGTCTCGGCGTGGACGAAAAAGAGGCCCCGCGAGAGTGACCCCACGAGCATTCCCTCGTCGTGGTCCATCATGTTTCCCGTATCGATGCAGACGCGGTCGGCCGTCCCGGTGCGCTCGACTGCCGTTACCGTCGCGTACTCCAGGTCCAGCGTCTCCCGGTCGACTGCGTCACGGACCTCGACGGTTTCACGGATCTCGTCGGGGTCGTCCGAATCCAGCAGGACGGCGTCGGCACCGATTTCGAGTGTCTCGTAGGCCGTCCGGGCCTCCTCGGCGGTCTGGACGCCCGCGACCAGCGTCGTCTCCTCGCCGATGCGAGCGATGAGGTTCTCCAGGGGGATAATCTGCCAGTCCTCGCCGACGACGATGGTGTATTCGGCCTCGCTGGCAACCTCGGCGGCGAACGCCTCGTACCCCTCGTCCAAGATGCGGACGTACCCGCCCTTCGGCGTGGGGCCGTCCTGCCGGAGTGCAGAGAGGTCGGCCGACCCCGAGTAATCCGACGGCAACGAGACGGTACCGTCGCCCTCGCCGTCCTTGCCGACGACGGTGGCGTCGGCCTCGGGCCCGTCGCGTTCGGCTTCGAGGACGTGGACGTCGTCGCCGGCGAAGGCCGCGACGGAGACGTCGCCGAGTTCGCGGACCCGGTCGACGTCCCCCTCGTCGACGAGTACCCAGTCGTCGGCCTTGAGCCACACGGCGCGTGTCATGTGGGGACGCTCGCGGCCGGGTGGCTTGAACGTGGCGGATTTCGGGTTTCCGGCGTGTGACCGGTCACGATTCGTCCCGGCGTTCAAGCGCCTCCCGGACGACGCCGTCCGGGCTCGAGTACCCCCGTATCGCCGCGAACGCGTCCATCTCGGCGAGGAGAGCGGCAGGCAGATCGACCTCGATGGAGGCCGCGTCGTCGCTGTCCGAGCACATGTCCGGCGGGATGGTCCTGCCCGGCATAAGTCTGGTGTGGCTGTCGGACGAACGGCTGACGCCCGGAGCACGTACCACCGGGGAGCGCTGCGGGGAGAGGTGGCCTGTTCGACGCAGATGGTCCAGGGACAACCACAACGATTAGGGGGCGGTATGCCGAGATGCGAGACACGTAGTCGCACATGGAGAAAGCGCTGTGGTACCTGATTGCAGGCACACGGGGCGGTGAGAACCGCGCTCGCATTGTCAGGCACCTGCTGGAGCGCCCGCGGAACCCGAACCAGCTCGCGGAGGAACTGGAACTCGACTACAACACCGTCAAGCACCACCTCGATATGCTCGAAGAACACGACGTGGTCGAACCGAGCGGCGACGACTACGGGGCGCTGTTTTTCGTCACCGACCGGTTCGAACACCACAGGGAAACGTTCGAGGAGATTACCGAACACCTGGAGTAGACCATGGTTATGAGTACACAACTCCTCGTCGCAGGCGGACTGTCGCTCCTCAACGCTGTCCTCCTGGGCGCCCTCACCGTCATCTGGGTCCGGAACTACCGGACGTTCCGGACGCCGCTCGTGCTGGGCCTGGTCGCGTTCGCCGTCGTCCTCCTCGTGGAGAACCTCGTCGCGGTCTACTTCTCTTTCAGCATGAACATGCTCTACGCCGCGACCCCGGCGGTGCACACCGTCGTGGCCGTTCTCCGCGTCCTCCAGTTCGTCGCCATCGCCATCCTGCTGTTCGTCACCTGGAAGTGACTACGCTCGTAGCGACTACCGGTAGGGAAGTCACTCGAACCCGTCGGTGATAGGTTCGTCGCGTGCCAGGCAGTTGATCCCGAGGTTTCAATCCCGTGCTGGGTTTTCTCCCCGCCGCGAC
>PXSU01000143.1 GCA_003022745.1 Halobacteriales archaeon SW_9_67_25 | reverse complement strand
ACCTCCTCGCGTTCGGCGACGCCCACCTCGCGGGCGAACTTCTCGAGTTCGGTCATCGTGACCCGCTGGGACTGTGCGCCGAAGTCCTTCACGCGGCGGGTCACCTCGCGGACCTCGTCGTCGGTGGGGTCGAAGCCGGCCTCCTCCAGCCGTTCCCGGACCGAGTGGGTGCCGGTGTGTTTGCCCAGGACGAGTTCGCGCTCGGCGCCGACCATCTCGGGGGTCATCACGCCGGGCTCGAAGGTGTCGGCGTTCTCGATGACGCCCGCGGCGTGGATGCCGCTCTCGTGAGAGAAGGCGTTGTCGCCGACGACGGGCTTGTTGCCCGGCACCGGGACGTCGGATTTCTCCTCGATGAGCCGCGAGAGCTCGGTGATCCGGGTGGTGTCGATGCCGGTGTCGAGGTCGTACAGCGACTCGAGTGCCATCACGACCTCCTCGTAGGCGGCGTTGCCGGCACGCTCGCCGATGCCGTTGACCGACACCTGGGCCTGGCTGGCGCCGGTCTCGAAGCCCGCCAGCGCGTTCGCGCCGGCCAGCCCGAAGTCGTCGTGCGTGTGGACGTCCACGCGTGCGCCCTCGGCGGCCTCGGCCACTTTCGCGGTCAGCTTGCCAAAGCGGGTGGGCGTCGCCACCCCGCAGGTGTCGGGGATGTTGATCCAGTCCGCACCCGCGGCAGCCGTCTCCTCGACGATCGAAAGCAGGAACGACTCGTCGGTGCGGGTGGCGTCCATCGGCGAGAACATGCACTCGACGCCCGCCTCGTTGACGCGCTCGATGGACTCGATTGCGCGCTCTTTCGCTTCGTCGCGGGTGGCGTGCATCGAGTCCGCAAGCTGGATGTCGCTGGTCGAGACGAACACGTGGACCATCTCCACGCCCGACTCGAGTGCTGCCTCGACGTCCTTCTCGACGACGCGCGCGAGCCCACAGACCGTCGTCGACGTCGCCGCCGCGATGTCGCGGGTCGCCTCGAACTCGGCGTCGGAGTTGACCGGGAACCCCGCCTCGATGACGTGGGTCCCCATCGCGTCCAACTGCGCCGCTATCTCGCGTTTGTCCTCGTAGGAGAACGAAGTTCGCGGCGTCTGCTCGCCGTCGCGCAGCGTCGTGTCGAAAATCCGTCCGTCTTGAATCTCGGAGGTACTATTCAGTGTACCCTGGAAGAACTCGATCCGCCGGGGAAGCCGACGAATCCTCCGTGTTGGACATATGCATCCGAGACAAGTACAGAGGTCCTAATAAATCTGTCTCTCGGCTGATGCGGGTGTGAGGGCGTGTCATGGCACGGGCGAACTGCCGTGCTCTCTCCACGCCTCGCGGTTACTCCATCGCGTACCGGACGTCGACGTCGACGCCCACGGTCACGTCGCCGGGTTCGACGCCCGTCGACCGCGATCCGCCGTCCGGTGCCGGCGTGGGTGTCGCCTGGAGCGCGACGCCGCCCGACCGCTCGACCGGGGCGACCCGGCCCCTGGAGGCGTCGACCACCGTCGCCTCGACGATCTCGCCGTCGACCTCCTCGGCGATGGTCTCTGCCTTCTCGCGGGCGCTTTTTACAGCCTTCCGGAGGGCCTCCTCCCGCAGGTCGGTCCGCTTCCCGTCCGAGAGCGTGAAGGTTACGCGGTCGACCTCGTCGGCCCCCGCGTCGACAGCGGTGTCGATGACCGACCCGACCGCGCCGACGTCGTCGAGTTCGATCTCCATCGAGTGGGTCCCCCGGTAGAAGCGGAACCGCTCGCGGGCTTCTGGCGAGTCCGGATCGACGTCGGCTTCACGCATCCGG
Organism: Halobacteriales archaeon SW_9_67_25; assembly: GCA_003022745.1. Taxonomy (GTDB): domain Archaea; phylum Halobacteriota; class Halobacteria; order Halobacteriales; family Haloarculaceae; genus SW-9-67-25. The sequence continues at coordinate 10,025 of PXSU01000143.1, read as the reverse complement.
CGGTGGTCGATGTCCTCGTGGATGCTGAACCGGCTTGTCGTGACGTCCTCCTCGGGAACGCCCGCCTCGGCCAGTGCGGCCCTGACGGCCTCCGCCCGACTCGCCAGGTCGTCCCGGACGGCACCCGCGCTGTCTCCGCGAGCCTGTATTTCGAACTCCAGGATTGCGCGGTCGGGGTCGCCCCGAACCTCGCCGGTACCGCTGACGGTGACGACGCGACGGTCGCCGACCCGCCCGGGCGTGGGCGTCGGGGTATCCGCAGGGTTCTCGGGCGTCGTCGTACTCGCGCCGTCGCCATCGTCGTTCTCACCGAGACATCCCGCGAGGCCGGTACTCAGGGCGGTTCCCGTCGCAACGAGCAGTTGTCTGCGTCGCATACCCGGACCTGGTACCGCCGATACCATTAAGCAGGTGATAGGTCAAACGGCCGTTTGAGTCACGGCCGCGAGGGTGAGGTAGGGCCACGTGTCACGGCCGGGTGACGCGGTCCGGGTCGCAACGGGTGTCGCAAGTGCTAACACGCGGGCCGGCACAGAGTGGGGCGTGTTCGCGTCGATACCCGACCTGTTGCGCCTGGTCGCGGTCCCGGCCTTCGCGTGGGTGGCCTACCGCGACATCGAGACCCGCCGGGTCCCCAACCGCACCTGGTACCCGCTGGCGGCGCTGGGCGTCCTCCTGCTCGTCTGGGACGCCACCGTCACGTTCGGCGGGGCAGCGCCGGCCTGGCAGCGCCAGCGGTTCCTCATCGGGGTTCGGCGGCGCCGACGCGAAGGCCTTCTTCGTCGTCGCCCTCCTCCTCCCGGTCTACCCCGAGTACAACCTCTGGGAACTCGGGGTGGCGTCCGTCCAGTTGCCCTACGTCCGCTCGAACCTGCCCGCATTCTCGCTGACGGTGCTCTCGAATACAGTGCTGACCGGGGTCGCGTACCCGCTGGTGCTGGCGGCACGCAACGCCGCTGGGGGATACGTCTCGCCGGGCATGTTCGTCGCAAAGCCCGTTTCCAGCGGGGACACGCCCCGGGAGTACGGCACCCTGCTGGAGTTCCCCGACCGCCCGCTGACCGCCGACCTCTCCCTTTCCGGACTGCGCGCGTACTTCTCCTGGCGCGGCCTCGACCTCGACGCCCTCCGGATGTACCTCGCCTGGCGCGGGCTCTCGCTGGCCGAAGTTCGGGAGGCCCCCGAGCGGTACCGCGACCCGGCGAGTCTCCCCGACGAGCCTAGCGCGCCCGGGAGCGGCGTCGTGACCGACGGCGGCACTGCGACGGCGGGCGACTCCGACGGGCACGAGGAAACGAGCACGGGTACCGAGTATGACGACCCCTGGGGTGCCGAGGCGTTCCTGGCCGACATCGAGGGCAGCGCCTACGGCACTACGCCCGAGGACCTGCGCGGCGGGCTGGAGACGCTCGTCTCGGCGGAGGTGGTCTGGATCTCGCCGGGGATTCCGTTCCTCGTACCGCTGTTCGTCGGGCTCGTGGTCGCGCTCACCGGCGGCGACGTGCTGTTCGCGGTGCTGGCCGCGCTGGGGTTCGTCTGATCGCCAAGTATTGTTGAGGATGGTGGAAATGCGACTGTCGTGACCCGCCAGAAAGCCCCCGCAGGCTCGGGTCCCGCGGCTCGCTGCGCTCCTCGCTTCGATGCGGTGCTTGCTTCGCCGAGGTTCCCCGAGCCTGCGGCCCCTTTCAGTCCAGCCCGACCGCGGCCACACGCCTCCCCAGCCGATTCGCTCGCTTCCCTCGCTCATCCCTCGCATTGGGAGCGTCCCGAAAAGCGAGCAGGGAGCGAGAGCCCGAGCGATGCGAGGCGAACGCAGTCGAGCGGCCGGGGGCTTTCCGGTTGGTCGTGGCAGGAGTGGTCTGACCTACACCGATTCCGAGAGGGCCGGAGGACAAGACCTATGAGACCGACTCGCCAGGTGTCGGACATGACCGAGGATGCTCCGGACATCGCCTTCGACGACGGGCTGGTCCCCGCCGTCGCACAGGATGCCGACTCCGGCGAGGTGCTGATGGTCGCGTACGTCTCCCGCGAGGCGCTGGCCCGGACCCGCGAAACCGGGCTCGCCCACTACTACTCGCGCACCCGCGAGGAACTCTGGCAGAAGGGCCAATCGAGCGGCCACGTCCAGCACGTCGAGGAGGTCCGCGTCGACTGTGACGGCGACACGCTCCTCTATCTGATCGACCAGGAGGGTGGGGCCTGCCACACCGGCTACCGGTCGTGTTTCTACCGGACCGTCGACGGCGAGGTCGTCGGCGACCGCGTCTTCGACCCCGAGGATGTCTACGAGTGACACCGCCGCCGCGAACCCGGACCCCGTCGAACGTCTCGAGGCAGCCGAGACCGACCTCGGGGCGGCCCGCGAGCGCGTCGCGGAGTTCGGGGAGGCGGAACTCGAACGGCTGGCCGACGCCCACGAGGAGTTCACGCAGCTGCTGACCCGCTACGAGGAGCCCGCGACCGGCGACGGGAACTTCGAGACGTTCATCGAGTTCCAGGGCAAAATAGCGACCCTCGTCGAGCGGTTGCCCGAGGACCTGCTGCTCCGGGAGGTCTTCGAGGAGTGTGACGAACACCTCCAGCAGCGGCGCCTCTCGGCGTCGGACTTCGAGCACGTCCGCGAGCAACTGGCACCCGTCGCGGACATGGTCGCCCGACTGGAGGACCGCGAGGCCGCCCGTGACGAGTACCAGCGTGCCAGGCGGGCGGTCCGGGACCGCCTCCGCGAACTCGAGGACCGGATCGAGGAACTGCGCCGTCTCGAACGCCTGGGGGCAGCCGACCTGGACGCGCCGACCGAACGCCTCCGCGAGCCAATCGAGACCTACAACGAGGCCGTCTCGGAGGCATTCGCCGCGTTCCGCCGGGAGGCACCGGCCCGCGAGGTGTTCGACGTGCTCGCGGCGGCCACGGCCTACCCCCTCGTCGAGTTCGCGGTCCCGCCCGAGGACCTCCGGTCGTACGTCGCCACCCACCCGCCGGGGACAGAACCGATCCCCCGGCTGCTGGAGTACGCGGACTACTCGCGGTCGAAGCTCGACCACTACGTCGAGGACCCGGTCGCGCTGGAGCAGTCGGTCGGTTCCCGCGAGACGTACCTCCGGCGACTCGACGCCGACCCGCTGACCGTGGCGTGGCCGCCGCCCGACGCACCGACACTCGGGTGGCGCTGTCGCGAACTGACTGCCGTCGTGAACCGGCTCGCGCCGCCGGTCGTCGAGGACCTGCGCGACGTGGCGGCCTTGCCCCGCGAGACCGACTACGAACGGCTCCGCGAGAGCGCGGTCGCCGAGACCGAACTGACTCGCGCCGAACGCGAGCGCCTCGAACGGGGGATGGTGAGCGACGACCTCGCCGCGGCCCGCGCCGAGCGCGAGCGTCTCGAGACCGCGCTCTCGGAGTATCCCGACCGGTGAGGCAGGGGCTACCCCGGTGTGACCACTACGTCGGGACTCCCCGGACCGACCGCGTCCCGCGACCCGCGGTCACGCGGCGGTGGCGTTGATCGCGCCGGGCCGGTACCAGTCCGGTGGCTCGAACGCGGTCGACCCGACGCGGCGGTAGGTGATCTCGTGGCGGACCCGGAAGACCCGGCTCCCCGACCGCGCGTCGAACTCGACGGCGAGGTCGCGCACGAACCCGCGGGCGTCGACCTGCGCGACGGCCGTGTAGTTCCAGACGTGGTCGAACCCCCTGGCCTCGGTCCGGCCGGTGGCGACGACCCGGTAGACGCCGGACTCCCCGCGGCCCGTCCGCCCGGTGACGGTCGTATTCTCGGCCGAAAGGTACCGCCAGACGAGCGTCTCCCTGACCGAGTCCGGACTCGGCGAGCGGTCGTCGTGCGAGTCGACCGCCGAGACGCGGTCGTACTCCCCCGCGGTCCTGTTGTACTCGGCCTCGTAGGCGGCCACGCCGTTGAAGTACAGCGCCCCGAGCAACTGCCGTTCGGCCCCCTCGACGCGGGTCGTCGTGACCAGGAACCGGTCGCCGTCGGTGGTCATCTCGATGTCGTGTTCGATGACGCGCCCGGCCCCGTTCAGCTGTCGGGTGTGCCGGTCGAGCCCCACCGTGTGCGAGCGGTTGGCCAGCGCCCGCTCGTGGGCCCGTGCCAGCGCCTCGACGTCCGTGACGCCGTCCTCGGAGACGCCGGGCGGTGGCGTGTCGGCCGCCGAGGGGAACGGCCCCGGATCGACGGTCCCCGGGGACTGGTCGGTGTCGGCCCGCACGTCCCGGTCCCCATCGGGAGTCGCGCTGGTCGCGACCCCATCCTCGCCCGCGGCCGGTTCGTCCGCCAGTCCCGCGGTGTCGCCCAGGACGCCGCCCGCGAAGACGGCCCCGACAGCGACCAGCGCGACGACCGCGAGAACCGCCGGGACCGCACTGTCGGCCAGCCCCGCGGCCCGGCGACGCGTCCGGGTGGCCAGCGGTGCCGGGAGCGCGCCCGGCGGGGCACCGAGGTGGCGCTTGCAGATGTCGCGGGCAGCCGGCCGCTCGACAGCGTAGCCGAGCATCTCGGCGAGCGTGGCCGCGTCCACCACCCGGGCCGCCCGGTCATCTGTCCCCCCCGGCGCGACCACCACATCGGCACCCCCAGTCCGGTCGATGCCGGCCTGCGGCACCGCGACCCGGACCTCCTCGTCACCGTGCGTGGCGTGGACGACGCCACCCTCGCGGTCCGTCTCGTAGCCCCTGGCCGCCCAGAGGTCCGCGACCAGCGCCACCAGGCGCTCCCCGTCGAGGCGCCGGAGGTGCGATTCGAGGACTGTGGTGTCTGTTCGGTCCATCCGTGTGGCGCTGGCCCTGTCGCGTCTCGACTAGCCCGTCGACGGACATAGGTGCTTCCCCGCAAGTCGCTTCCCTCCGGACGGTCTACCGGCCCGCGTGGTCGACCGCGACCGCGTTGCGCTCGCCGGTGTCGTCTTCGCCGTGCTGTTCGCACAGGTCCTCCTCTATCCCGGCATCCCCGACCTCGTCGAGGCGCTGGGCGGGACGCCGGCCGACTGGGGAGGCGACCTCGGCGCCATCCTCGTTGCGGGCAAGTGGTTTCTCGCCGCGGAGTTCCTCGGGTTCGTCCTCTTTGCCGGGCTCTGGGGTGCCGGTAGCGACGCCGTCGGCCGCCGGACGCCGCTTGTCGTGGCCGGGGCGTTGCTGGGCGCGGGCGGGTACCTGGCGCTGGTCGCCGTGCCCGTCGCGGGCGTTCCCTACGGGGCTGTCCTCGGGCTCAGGTTCCTCCAGGGGGCGGCCACCATCGGCGCGCTCTCGCTCGCGATCACCACGCTGATGGACCTGCCCGGCGGGCACGGCCACAATATGGGCGCGGCGGGCATCGCCATCGGCACCGGGACCGCGCTGGGCGCACCCGTCGGCGGCCAGCTCTCGGCGGTCGGCCCGCTGGTCCCGCTGTACGGCGCGGCATTGCTCCTGGTCCTCGCGGCTGTCCTGGCGACGCTACGTCCCGACCGTGCCCCGGGCGGCACGCGCGGTGGGGTGGTCGCCGCCGTCGCCGGCCTCCGGGCCCGCCCCGCGCTCGGACTCCCCTACGCCTTCGGGTTCGTCGACCGCCTCACGGCCGGGTTCTTCGCGCTCGTCGGGACCGTCTACTTCCGCGCGGCGCTCGGGCTGGACCCCGCAGGGACGGGCCTGATGCTGGGGCTCTTTTTTGCGCCCTTCGCGCTGTTGCAGTACCCCTTCGGCGCCCTCTCGGACCGGGTCGGCCGCGTCGGACCGGTCGCGCTCGGGTCGGTGGCCTACGGGCTGGCAATCGTCTCCGTGTTCCTGGCACCCACGCTGGCGGCGACCGGTGCCGCCATGGTCGCGGTCGGCGTCTTCGGCGCGCTCGTGGCCCCGGCGACGATGGCGCTGGTGACCGACATCGCCAGCGAGCGCGAGCGTGGCGTCGCGATGGGCGGGTTCAACGTCTTCGGCAGCCTCGGCTTCCTCGCGGGCGTCGTCGGCGGCGCGACCGTCGCCGCACGTGCCGGCTTCGGCGCTGCCTTCCTCGCGGTCGGCGCCGTCGAAGTCGCTATCGCCGTCGTCGCGCTCCCGTTTCTTCTGGGGCTGGACGTCGACTCCGAGGTCACGCCCGGGAGCTGACTGTCAGACCAGTCAGAGCAGTACGGCCTGTGCCAGTCCGAGGAAGACAAAAAAGCCGAGCACGTCGGTCGCCGTGGTGATGAAGATGGTCGCGGAGGTCGCGGGGTCCTGTCCCAGGCGGTCCAGCACCAGGGGGATGAGCGCGCCGAAAAACCCCGCGATGACGAGGTTCGCGACCATCGAGACCTGTCCCAGCGAGATACCGCGCACGGTGACCGCCATCGCCTGGGTCCCGGCGTTGCCGCCCATCCCCGCCACGACCGGCATGTACGCCGCCAGGACGGCGATGGCCGCGATGGTGCTCTCGTAGAGGGTCTCGCCCGCCTCGGTCTCGATGAGCCGGAGGATGTCGTCGGTGACGAACACGACCGGAAAGCGGCCGGTCCGTTCCTCGTGGCGGCGTACCCGCTCGGCGACGTCGGCGAAGGAGCGATCCGCGTCGACGGTGACGTAGTTGAGCTGCATCATCCCCGCGGCGCTCTCGGGGCTGAACTCCAGCAGGAACTCGATGCGCTCGCGGCGGTTCTCGTCGAGGCGCCGGAGGACGGCCTCGCGGGTCGCCTCGTCGGCCTATCCCAGCACGTCCGTCCCCTCGTCGGGGTCCAGCCGGCGGACGAACGCCCGCAACTGCTCGTCGTCCATGTCCGCGACGAGCGATTGCCTGACAGTGTCTGGCAACTGGAAGAAGACCTCGCGCTGTTCCGACCGCGACAGGGCGGCGAACTCGACCGCCGGTTCCCCCGCCGTGGCGAGTGTCTGTTGCAGTTCTGACTGTCCCGCGGCCATACCACACCGTCGTCGCCGCGTGTCAAAACTTCCGGGGACTGGCCCCACACATCGCGTCCGGATGGCAACGCCCATACCCGTCGGCCGCCAGCGCCCACGTACCAGGTGACGCCAGTGACGGAGAAACGCGAATACGGCGAGTACCCCGAGAAGACGCTGTACCTGCCCGGCCCCACGGAGGTCCGCGAAGACGTCCGCGAGGCGATGTGTCAGCCGACCTTCGGCCACCGCTCCGGGCGGATGACCGACCTCTATACCACCATCGTCGAGGACACGAAGGACTTCCTCGACACCGACAACGACGTCATCGTCCTCTCGGCCTCGGGGACCGAGTTCTGGGAGGCGACGACGCTCAACCTCGTCGAGGACCGCGTTCTCTGTGCGTGTTCGGGCGCGTTCGGCGACCGCCAGGCAAACGTCGCCGAGCGCCTGGGCAAGACCGTCGACCGTATCGAATACGAGTGGGGACGGGCGGTCAAACCCGGGGATGTCCGTGCGGCACTCGAAGCGAGCGAGGAGGGCTACGACGCCGTGATGGTCGTGATGAACGAGACCTCGACCGGCGTCCGCAACCCCATCGAAGGGATCGGGGCGGTCCTCGCCGAGTACCCCGAAACCTGCTACGTCGTCGACGCCATCTCGGCGCTGGGTGGGGATTACGTCGACATCGAGGCTGTGGGTATCGACGCCATCTTCACGTCGGTCCAGAAGGCCTTCGCGATGCCGCCCGGCCTCGCCGTCTGTGTCATCAGCGAGGACGCCGACGAGCGCGAGCGCGAGAAAGATTCGGCGTCGTGGTACGGCGGCTTCCAGCGGTGTCTCGACTACTACGACCGGAAGGGCCAGACCCACTCGACGCCAGCCATCCCGCTGATGCTCGCCTACCGGACACAGATGAAACACATGCTAGAGGAGGGTCACCACGAGCGCGACCGCCGCCACCGCGAGATGGCCGAGTACACCCGCGAGTGGGCACGCGAGCACTTCGGCCTGTTTCCCGAGGCCGGCTACGAGTCACGGACGGTCACCTGCGTCGAAAACACGCGGGGCATCGATGTCGCGGCGACCATCGAAGAGGTCTCGGAGCGCTACGACATGGTGTTCTCGAACGGCTACGGGCCCATCGGCGAGGAGACGTTCCGCATCGGCCACATGGGCGAACACACCGTCGAGAGCGTCGAGGCGTTGACCGACGCCATCGAGGACGTCGCCGGACTGTGAGTGAGATACCTGTGTGAGTTCCATGTCGGCAGCTGTGAGACGGCCGTGGATGGCACTCGCTGGCTCGTTCCTGGTAGCGACCGGCTTCAATGCGTACCTGTTTGCGCCAGCGAGTATCCTGCCGCCGTTCGTTGCCGCCTTCGATATTGACAAGACTGCGGCAGGGTTTGCGATCAGTATCGTCTTTCTCGCCTGGGGCGTGTTTCAGATCCCCAGCGGCTTCGTGATGGACCGGTACGACAACCGGGTACTCGTCTGGGTAGGTGTGGGTGTATTTCTCGCTGCCGCCATCGCAGCACTGGTAGCACCGACATATCCGACATTTCTCGCCACGCGGTTCGTTGGCGGCACAACGGCAGTCTTCCTGTGGACGGCCAACGTCAATATCGTGAGCCAGGTGATGCCCCCGAAGCGACGAGCGCTCGGGACCAGCCTGTTCGTTACGAGCGCGCCCGTCGGCGTCACACTCGCACAGGCACTCGGACCACCGTTGGAGGGCGTACTCGGCTGGCGAGGTGTGGTGGCTGCCTACGCGGTCATCACTGTCTGTGGACTCCCGCTGTTCGTCTGGGCGATCACCGATCCCATCCGGAACGACACGGCGTTGTCGCTGTCGGGGTTCGTGACTGCCCTGCAGGATAGACGGGTGTTGGCAATCTCGCTCAGTAGTTTCTGTGCCTACTCGCTGTTCGTGTTGTTCAACTCGTGGATGCCGACCTACGCGACAGAAGTGATCGGTGTCGATATCGGCACGGCTGGGATTCTCTCCGCGCTGTTGCCGGCGATGGGGATCCTTGCTCGCCCGGGCGGTGGGTGGCTCTCGGATCGCATCGGCGGTCGTCGCAGTCCGGTGATTGTCGCCGCGTTCGTGCTGGTGATTCCGGCCCTCGTCGGGGCGGCGCTCGCCACGTCTGTGATCGGCTTCGCCGCCGCACTTCTGCTTGCGGGTGTCGGCTCGCAACTCGGGACTGGCGTGTTCTACGTCTACGTTGACGAGGTTGCAGCTGCCGGATCGGGGGGCACAAGCCTCGCAGTCTTGATGACGCTCTCGATTGCTGGCTCGCTGACAGCACCGGTCACTGTCGGGTGGCTTGTCGAGAACATTTCGTGGTCGGCAGCGTTCGTCTTCGGCGGCATCCTCGCTGCTGGTGGGATCGCGGCTGTTGTGAGTCTGTCACGGAACTGAGTTCAACAGTCTACACGCTGTCGCTTTCCTCGACACCGGCAGGGACTTTCGGCGAGGGGCTGTTCCTGCGCCCGAACTCCCCGGGGACCCGGTCGGTCACGTCGGTCTTGAACGTAAACTACCCCGCCCTACTCCTTCGCTCACGCGGTGCGCTCGCTCAGTCGTTGAGGACGGGGCTTTCTGCGGGTTTCGGCGCTTTCCGTCTCGTCCCCATGCAGGGCGTGGCGTCAATGCACGCCGACGATTCGCGGGCGGGAGTGTTCGTCCCGGCCTCGCTACTCCGCACGGCCTTCAAAGGCCGGTGCGGGATGGACGCCCCAAAAGCGGGGTGGTCGGCTCACTCGAGTTTAATTCCCGGTGGACTCGAACGGGCACGTTTGCTGTGCAGGGACGTGCCCTCGTCCCCGAGTTCAGGGCCGGTCTACGGCGGCCCCTACATCGGGTCCGTTTTGGCCCTGATGCAGTATCATGTGCTCCAGTCCTCCGGAGCAAAAGTGTTGCGAACGCGCTTCCTCCCCGGCCTACTCGTTCGCTTCGCTCACTCGTTGAGGCCGGGGCCTCCGCGCTACCGCGTGGTGACTGTCCGGAGGTGGAGTCCGTCTTCGAGGTGTGGGCGACAGTCGGACAGAGACGGCCCCGAGACCGCCGCCTTCTATACGCAGCGTCACCGGACACGAGACATGAGCGACGGGCAGGGCCCACCCGAGAACCCCTACGTCGAGGACCCGGAGACCGA
>PXSU01000142.1 GCA_003022745.1 Halobacteriales archaeon SW_9_67_25 | reverse complement strand
ATCGTCGCGTTGCTGGGTCCCAACGGTGCCGGCAAGTCCACGGTACTGAAGATGATAAGCGGCATCGGCCGTAGCGAGCGCGGCGAGGTCACCCGCGGGAGCGTCCGCTACGAGGGCGAGGACGTCACGAACTTCGGCGCAAACGAGATGGTCGACCGCGGCATCACGCACATCCTCGAAGGGCGGCGGGTCTTCGAGGACCTCACCGTCGAGGAGAACCTCCGGTGTGGCCTCTACCGCGACGGGCGCCGGTTCCGGTTCGACGTCGAGGACTACGAGATCGCCTTCGACTACTTCCCGCAACTGGAGGACATTCTCGACCTGAAGGCCGGCTACGCCAGCGGCGGCCAGCAGCAGATGCTCGTCGTCGCACGGGCGCTCATCCACCGACCGGAGTTGCTGTTGCTCGACGAGCCGTCGCTGGGGCTAGCACCCAAGCTGGTACGCGACATCTTCGAGACGCTGGTCCAGATCAATCGCGACGAGAATATCACGATGATAATCGCAGACCAGAACGCCAAACGGACACTGGAGATTGCCGACTACGGATACGTGATGGAGAACGGGCAGGTCGAACTCCACGACCCGGCCGCGGAGTTGATGGAACGGGAAGAAATCAAGGAGTTCTACCTCGGGACCTCCGGTGACGAGTCCCGCTACCGGGACATCCGCCACTACAAGATCCGGAAGAGGTGGACCTGATGAGTGCCGACCAGCGAACCTCGCGTCGCGGCTCGCTCGGTGGCGGGCCGAAGATCCCACCCGAGGAGGCGGCGCTTGGCTGTCGGAACGTGAACAAGACTTTCGGGTCGCTCCGGGCTGTCGACCAGGTCAGCCTCGGTATCGAGGCCGGCGAGTGGGTCTCCATCGTCGGTCCCAACGGCGCGGGCAAGACGACGCTTTTGAACATACTCAACGGCTTTTACAGCCCCGACGCCGACGCCGACAGCGAGGTGTACCTGGACGGCGAGGAGGTATCGGGCTCCCCCGAACACTACCGCGCCCGGCGGGGACTGGGCCGCACCTTCCAGGGACTGGAACTGTTCGAGGAGGAGACCGTCATCGAGAACGTGATGACGATCCGCGCGGTCAAGGAGCGGCCCAACCTGCTGTCGGCGCTGCTGTACTACGGTCCCGGCCGCCAAGTCGAGGCAGAGAACATGCGCCGGGTCGAGGAGATACTCGACTACCTGGAACTGTGGGAGTACCGCCACTCGACGGTTGCGACGCTCCCCCTGGGGATCCAGCGACGGGTCGACCTCGCCCGGTCACTCGCGCTCGAACCGGATGTCCTCCTGCTCGACGAGTCGATGAGCGGTCTGACCTTCGACGAAAAGTACGACGTCATCCGGTTCCTGTCGGACCTCCACGAGGAGGAGGGGCTGACGCTGGTGATGATCGAACACGACCTCGAAGTGGTCACTGCCGTCTCGGACCGGATGGTCGTCCTGGAGAAAGGCGGCGTCATCGCGCGGGGACCCCCCGACGCCGTCACCGACGACCCCGAGGTCGCCCGCGTCTACACGGGGGTGGACTGACGTGGACGACCTCGATGCCGCGCGGTCGGGCGAGACGATGTCCTCGGGGTTGTCCGTCGATGCCGTCGTCTCCTCGCCCGAGGACGAACACGTTCCCATCGTCTCCGACCGCGCGCTGCCGGAGGTGCTCATCGACCACGCCAACGAACACCCCGACGACGTCGCGCTCCGCTGGAAGCGGTACGGCGTCTGGGAAGAGTACACCTGGGAGGAGTACTACGAGCGCGTCGAGGCGTTCGCGCTCGGCCTCGAAGAGTACGACTTCGGCGAGGGGGATGTCCTCTTTACCATCGGGTACAACCGGCCCCACCAGCTGTGGGCGTGGCTGGCCGCCCAGTCGCTGGGCGGGATGGCTGCCCCGAACTACGAGGACATGCTGCCCGAGGACATCAAAAAGCAACTCCAGTTGCTCGAACCCCGGGTTGTCTACGCCGAGGACCAGGAGATGGTCGACAAGGTCCTCCTGGTAGCCGAGGACGTGCCCTCGCTGGAAACCATCGTCTACCGCGACGAGAAGGGGATGTTCCGGTACGAGAACGGCGAGAAGGACACCCACGGTCTGACGGTGGTCTCCTACGAGGACGTCGAGGCACGCGGGCGGGAACGCCTCGAAACCGGCGAGGTCGCCGAAGGGACGCTGCACGAGCGCATCACGGAGATCGACCCCGAGTCACCGGCGGTGCTGACGCCGACCTCGGGGACGACGGGGATGCCAAAGCGCGTCCAACTCTCGCATTTCAACTTCGTCAACCTCGCGAACGCCGCAATCGAGATGGATCCGCTCCCGGAGGAGTCCGACTACTTCTCGTATCTGCCGATGGCCTGGGTCGGCGAGCAGATGATTCTCATGGCAGCGGCCTTCGTCGGCGGGTGGACGGCGAACTTTCCCGAACAGCCCGAGACGGAACAGGAAGACCTCCGGGAGATCGGCCCCGAGATACTCTTCTCCTCGCCGAACGGCTACGAGGCCTGGGTCGCGGACGTCAAGGCAAAAATCGAGAACACTACCCGACTCAAGCGGTTCGTCTACGAGACGGCGATGTCGGTCGGCCGCCGGTACGCGGCGTACGTCATCGGGGAGAACAACGACAGCGACCCGCCCGTCTGGCTGCGTCTGGCCCACTGGCTGGCCCACTGGGTTGCCTACCGGCCCATCCTCGACAAGATCGGGCTGAAACGCGCCAGGAACGTCTACACGGGCGGTGGTCCCCTGGGCGAGGACCACTTCGAGTACTTCCACGCACTGGGCGTGCCGCTCAAGCAGATCTGGGGGCAATCCGAGGTCTGTGGCTTCGTGACGATGCACCGCGACGACGACGTCGACGTCGAGACCGTCGGTGAAGTGTTCCCCAACGTCGAGGTGGGGATCACGCCCGGCGGGGAACTCCTCGTGCGGGGGCCAGTCGTCACCTCCGGTTACTACGGGATGCCAGAAAAGACCGAGGAGGCCATCGAGGACGGGTGGCTCCACACCGACGACTTCGGCGGGCTGACCGAGGACGGCCACGTCAAGGTGTTCGACCGGATGGACGACGTCATCGAGATGGCCGACGGGTCAGCGATCGCGCCCATCTCGGTGGAGACGAAGCTGAAATTCAACCCCTACGTGAAGGAGGCGATGGTCGTCGGTGACGGCCGCCAGGAACTGACCGCGGTGTTGAACATCCGCTTCGACAACGTCGCCGAGTGGGCCGACCAGCGGGACATCCAGTACACGGGCTATCGCGACCTCACACAGAAGGAGCCGGTCCTGGAGTTGATGCGGGGGGTCGTCGCGGAGACCAACGAGGAACTCGGGGACCCGATACAGCGGTTCCTGGTCCTGTTCAAGGAGTTTGACGCCGACGACGGCGAACTCACCCGGACGGGCAAGCTCAGGCGCGAGGTCGTCATGGACCGGTACGACGAACTGGTCGAGGCGCTGTACGACGGGAGCGAGGAGGTCGACATGGAAATCACGATCACCTACCAGGACGGTCGCGAATCGGACGAGCGTGGCCGGATGCGGGTCGTCGACGTGGACGAACCGGTCGCCGAAGCCGACGGCGAGGCCGAATCGGAGAGCGGTCCCGGGCCGGCAGCCGAAGCCGGGACGGAGGTGCAGTAGATGGTCGACGTCAGCACCTTCCTGGATATAACCGTCTCGGGAATCGGCCTCGGTGCGCTGTACGCGCTCATTGCGATGGGGTTCGCGCTGATCTACAAGGTGACCGGCGTCCTCAATTTCGCCCAGGGACAGATAGCGATGATCGGCGCCTACGGCGTCGTCTTCCTGGGTACCGGAGCGGTCCTCTCCTCGCCGTTGCCCGCCTTCGGGGCCCTGGCAGCGACCATCGTTCTCGGCGTCGTTCTCGGGGTCGCCCTCGAACGGATCGTCTTCCGGCAGTTCATCGGAGAACCGGTGCTGTCGGTCATCATCGTCACGCTGGCGCTCGGCGGCATCTTCTCGGGGTTCATCGCGTTCCTGTTCGGTCGGAACTTCAGGTCGTACCCGGCGGAGTTGACATTCAGCTCGCGGATCGACCTGGTCGCGGGCGCCACCATCCAGACCGCGTTCGCCATCGCGGTCCTGCTGGCGCTCGTCGTCGTGTCGGCGCTGATGCTCTTTTTCAGGTACACCGTGACCGGGTCGATCCTCCGGGCCGCGGCGACCGACGAACAGGCGGCGATGGTGCTCGGGGTGTCAATCGAACGTACCATCGCGCTGGCCTGGACCATCTCGATCGCGATCACCGCGATCGGCGGTATCCTGCTCGCGATGTCCAGCGACGGCGCGGGATTCTCTATCGAGGCCACGGGTATCATTATCTTCGCCGCGGTCGTCTTCGGTGGCCTCGACAGCATTCCCGGCGCGTTCATCGGTGCCATCGTCGTCGGACTCCTCCAGGAGTACGGCTCCTTTTACTTCGAGGGCGGGACCGCTATCGTCGACGTCGGCCCAGGGTTCGGCGAGATCCTGCCGCTCCTCTTTTTGCTGGTCGTCATCGTCGTGAAACCGTACGGGCTCTTCGGCACCGAACGCATCGAGAGGCTCTGACAATGAGGCTGATACACACTTACCGGCTGTCCGTAGCGTGGCGGAACCGAGCGGCGACTGGCCGCAGGGAGGTGCCGTAGATGCCCTGTGGCGAGTACTTCACGAGTTACGAGTCACGGATGGGACTGATCCCGTGGCGCACCCAGCGGGTCGCGCTCGTGTTCGGGTTGCCGATTCCCTTTCTGGTGCCGTTTCTCGTCGGCGGCGGGACGCTCACGCTGTTTACACAAATGTACATCTTCGCCATCGCGGTCCTAGGGTTGAACGTCATCCTCGGGTACGCCGGCGAGATTGTCCTCGCCCAGGGTGCCTTCATGGCGCTTGGGGCCTACACCACGAGTCAGTTGCTCGGGACCGGTGTCGGCCTCTTGCCGGCGATCCTCCTTGGTGGCGTCGTCGCCGCAATCGTCGCCGTCGGCTTCGGGCTCCCGTCGTTCCGCGTGAAGGGTTTCTACATCGCCATCTCGACGCTGGCCCTGCAGTTCATCACCGAGTGGTTCCTGAACAACGGCCAGTTCGACGCGATTCACGGCGGTGCCCGGCAGACGCTCCCCTCGACGCCGAGCATCGTCGGGCCGGTCGCCGCCATCGGGACCGACCTCGACATCTACTACCTCGCGCTGGTCTTCGTGCTCGCGTTCGCGATGCTCTCGCTGAACCTCTCCCGGACCGGCATCGGGCGGATGTTCCGGGCCGTCCACGAGAACGACCTCTCGGCGGCCGTCCTCGGGGTGAACGTCTTCCGGAACAAACTCATGGCGTTCGCCATCGGCGGGTTCATGATCGGCGTCTCCGGGGGGCTGTTCGCGTTCAACATCGGCTTCATCGACCCGCAGTTCTTCACGCTCACGCTCACGCTCGAACACTACGTCATGTTGCTCTTTGGCGGTCTCGGACGCGTCTGGGGCGCACTGCTGGGCGTCGGGGTCGTCACTATCCTCCGGGACACCCTCCAGAACGGCCTCCAGGTCGCTGCCGAGATTACGGGGACCAACGCCACCGCGCTGGTGCCGGTCTTCTTCGGCGTCATCATCATCGTCGTCCTCGTCGTCGAACCCAAGGGCGTGCTGGCGGCGCTCGGCAAAGTCAAGGAGTACCTGCGCAAGTGGCCCTTCGCCTACTAGCGTCCAGGGGAGAGGCCCCCTCGAATCGAACTCTGTTCTCCGCCCGTCGCTACTCGTCGTCTCCGACTCCGCCCTCCGTCTCGGCCTCGGCTTCGGCGTGGTCCTGGAGTTCTGTCCGGCGGATCTTGCCCGTGGCTGTCTTGGGAAGTTCCTCGCGGAACTCGATCTCCCGGGGATACTCGTGGGCCGCTACCTCGGATTTGACGTGGTCTTTGATGTCGGCTGCCAGCGCCTCCTCGCCCCACTCGACCACGCCGGGCGAGAGCGGTTCGCCGACCGACCCCGCCAGGCGAACGTCCAGCGACGCCCCCGCGAGTAACAAATTTTCGGTTTCTCGGGCCCCGTTCGACCGTCCCGTCGCTCCCTGGTGGGTGCCACTGGCGCCACCGATGGGTTTTATACGCTGGCTGAGTGTGAATCCACTCGATGTACGACTCCGAAACCCTGGCCGCCGTCCGCGAACAGCTCGACCGGGCAGCAGGCCACGAGTTCTACGCGGCGAAGTTCGACGAGGCGGGCGTCGGGGCTGACCGACTCGACTCCTGGGAGGCGTTCCGGGAGGTACCGTTCACGACACCCGGCGAACTGGAGGCGGACTTCGATGCCGACCCGCCCACCGGCACGCTGTACGACGGGGCTGCGATGGTGACGTTCTCCCCGATGGGCGAGGGGCTGGCGCCCGTCTACGATGCGCGCGCCGACATCGCCCACCAGGCCGAGGTCAACGCCACGGTCCTACAACGAGCGGGCATCGAGGCGGGCGACCGCGTGGTCAACACGTTCGGTTACGAACTGTTCGGGACCGGCTACGTCCTCCACCGCGCACTCGAGGAGCTGGGCGCGGAGGTGTTTCCGCTCGGACCCGGTGACGCCGAACAGACCGCCGCCACGGTCCAGGAGTACGATATCGACGCCTTCCTGGGGAACCCCTCGTTCGGAAAGCGCCTCGGGGAGGAGGGCGCCTCGGTCGAGACTGTCGTTGGCGCGGGCGAACCGTTCACGTCGGTGCCGGGCCAGCGCGGGGCAGTGAAAGACGCGCTGGACGCCTCGACGGCAACCGACTATTTCGGGACGCGACACATCATGCCCGTTGCCGCCGAGACGGCCGCCGAGGACGGTCTGCACGTCATCGAGGACTACGCTGTCGTCGAAATCGTCGACCCCGATACGGGCGAGGTACTCGGCGAGGGCGAACGCGGCGAGGTGGTCGTCACGCACGTCCGGAAGGAGGGACTGCCCCTGGTGCGGTACCGTACCGGTGACCTGGCGGAACTACAGCAACGCGGCGAGGGGTGGGTGCTTCCCGATGGCGTCATCGGCCGCACCGACGAGCGCCTGAAGGTCAAGGGCGTCAAGGTCTACCCCGAGAGCATCGAGACGGTGCTGGCCGGTTTTCCCGACCTCACGGGCGAGTACCGGATCGAGGTCGACCAGCCCGAATCCACCGACCGCCTCACCGTCGTCTGCGAGGGCGAGGGCGACGAATCCGCACTGGCCGAGGCGCTCGGTGACCGCTTGCTCATCACGCCGGACGAGGTGCGGGTGGTCGCTGACCTGGACGGGACCGGGATCGAGGACCAGCGGTACTGATACTGGCGGCTATAAGCCCGTGAGCAATTTCGACCATACGGGGGGTCGAATATCTTCACGTCGTTATAGCCGTCAGTATGACCCCTCGCAGTGTACTATTCGACGGGTTCGCCGAGAAACCGCCGTGCGGTCCGGGCGAAGATGTCCCGCCGGACGTCGGCCGGCAGGTCACGGCCCAGCAGGTGTGCCCGCTCGGCCTCGTAGGGGTAGGGAATGTTCGGATAATCCGAACCGTACATGATGGAATCCGAGAGGTCCACCAGTGTCCGGTCGGAGACCGACGCGGGGTCGAAGTCCATGTACTCCGTGGCGACTGCCGACATCGCGAAGGTGGTATCCAGGAACACCGACTCCTCGTGGCGGGCGAGTTCGAGAAACGCCTCGACGTCGTAGGTACCCATGTGGGCCGCACAGACCCGTAGCTCGGGGAAGGATTCGCGAAACGACCGGAAGCGGTCCACACCGACGTTCGGGTCGTCCTCGAACATCGGGGCAGTCCCCGCGTGTAACAGCACCGGCGCGTCCTGGCTCGCGGCGACCTCGTAGGCCGGGTCGAGCCGCGGGTCGTCGGCAGCGAACCCCTGGACCGGAAGCTGGAACTTCAGTCCGCGGGTCCCGCGCCCGAATGCGAGCTCGACGATTCCCCCGACGTCGTCGTCGCCCGCGTGGACCGTCGCGAAGGGAATCGTGCGCTCGGACTCGCGGGCCCGCTCGCAGACCCAGGCGTTCAGGTCGGCGGCCACGCCCGGGCGGTGTGCGTACGGGAGCGCGACGTACCGGTCGACACCGGCAGCCGCCAGGGTGGCCTCGATTGATTCGCGGTCGGTCGGGTGTTCGAAGGTCCAGCCCGCGGCGTCGGAAAGCGCCTCCCGGATCGCGCGCATGAGGCGGTCGGGCATCAGGTGCACGTGGGCGTCCACGGCGCCGTCGATAGAAAACTCAGTCATCGGCGAGCTTGTACACGCCCGTGCCAGTAGCACACACGTCGTCGCCGGCACACACGTCGTCGCCGGACTCCACCTCGACGTGGGCGACGCCGATGCTCGAGCCCGACCGCTGGACCGTCGCGTTGGCGTACAGCGGCCGTTTCCCGGCGCCGGTCAGGTAGTTGACCCGCAGGTCGACCGTCGGCGTGTAGTCCTCCACGCGCCCGATGAACACCGCTGCGCCGGTAAGGTCGACCAGCGAACTGACGACGCCGCCGTGAAGGACTTCCAGATCCGGATTCCCGATTAGCGACTCGTCGAAGGGGAACCGCGTCTCCGCCCGCCGCGGTGTCACCGCGAGCACCTCGATGTCGTGGGCCCGGTGAAACGGGATCCTGTCGTACAGCTCCCGAACGATGGCCGTCCTGTCGGCTTCCCCGGAGGGATTCGTGCGGTCCGGTTCCGGCGCCTCGCGTTCCTCGACCATGGACGTCCCCGTGGTAGGTCGGCCGGGGGCAAAAGGTATCCGGAGTCCGAACGAGTCCGGGCAGGCCTGGGCCGACCGAACCGTGTTTCGCTCTTTCATACTGCGTATATTGGCACGAAGGGACAGTATACTGGTAGTTGTGCCAGCAACTCGAAATACCCGATATCTACAGTAGTTGTCCGTCAGTACGTTCCCCGTTTATATAGCTATTTAATATGTAGTAGTACTCTAACACGAATCGGTTCTCGGCCGTCGGGTGCGTCCCGGGGGTCCCGGCTTGCAACGGGGTCACGTCACTGCCCGAGAGAGGGCCGTTCGTGGATGTGGCCCTCGCGCTCTCTGAGGTGTTTGGGTTCGCGGTCGTACCGGACGGCAGTCACCTCGGCGGCGATGGACTGTGCGATGTGGAACGGCGTCTCGCCGCCCAGGTCGAGGCCGGCGGGGGTGTAGATCCGTTCCAGTTCCGCCTCGGTGCAGGAGTTCCTCCAGGGTGAGCCGGTCGTCGATGAAGTTGTGGGTCATGACGACGGCGTAGGTGTTTCCGTCGAGGTCGAGGGCCTCCCGGACGTCCGCGGGCGAGGTTGAGACGACCCGGTCGGCCGCCGGGAACCGTTCTTCAGTGGCGGTCGCGCCCCGGAAGCCGGCGACGGTCACGCGAAAGTCGACCTGCGATGCCAGGTCCGCGACGGGCGCGACATCGTGGCCCGTGCCGAAAACGACCATCTCCGGCGGTGCGGTCACGCTGTCTACGAACACCCGCACGGTCTCGCCGCCCCGTTCGAACGCCAGCGTGTCCGAGGTGTCCGTCTCGAGCAACTCCCCAGCCTGCCCGTCCAGGGCGTCGACGAGCCAGTCGGGCCACTCCAGTGGGTCCAGCGAGAGCGTGTCGCCAGCCGGGTATGCGTAGCCTCTGTCGCCTTGGTCGGCGCCGGTACTCGCGCCATCCAGCACTGTCAGTACCGAGACGTCCCGGCCACTCTCGTAGGCGTCGACGACGGGCCGGTAGCTCGCGTCGAGCGGCTCGAGCAGGATGTCGATGACGCCGTTACAGCCGACACCGAGTCCCCAGACGTCGTCCTCGCCGGTGAGGTCGAACGTCTCCAGGCGGGGCCGGCCGTCCGCGAGCACGTCCGCAGCGAGCGCGAGCACCTCGTCTTCGAGACAGCCTGCGGTGATGGAACCGACCCCGTCGCCCTCGTCCGCGATGACCATCTTCGCGCCGGGCCGCCGGTAGGCGTTGCCCTCCACGCCGACAACCGTCGCGAGGACCGCCCGCTTCCCGTCGATGGCGTCGCCGACGGCGTCCATCACTTCCGTCTCGGGGACGCTCCAGTCTCCCGCAGTCATCTGTCCACCCTCGGCCGCCTGCCGTTGTCGTAGCGGTGACTCTTGCTGGTCTGTCGCGAGAGCCCGTCTCTGCCAGTTTCGAGAGTTGACACGTCACCCACCCATTGGCCGTCACTGAGGATAAGTACTGCTGTCTCTGCCATCCTTCCTGGTCTCCGCTGGACGGGGCTTGGAGAGGGTGCCTGACAAGACCCTTCAAGGGGGACGTGCTACACTGGGCCAGATGTCCCGGATTACCGACTACGAGCTGTACGACCTCCCCCCGAGGTGGCTGTTCCTGCGCGTCGAGACCAGCGACGGGCTGGTCGGGTGGGGCGAACCGGTCGTCGAGGGCCGGGCCAGAACGGTCCGGGGGGCCGTCGAAGAACTGCTGGAGGAGTACCTGCTCGGCGAGCCGCCGGGGCTGATCGAGGACCACTGGCAGACGATGTACCGGGGTGGGTTCTACCGCGGCGGCCCGGTCCTCATGTCCGCAATCGCTGGCATCGACCAGGCGCTGTGGGACATCAAGGGCAAGCACTTCGGCGCACCGGTCTACGAGTTGCTCGGCGGGCGGGTCAGAGACCGCGTACAGGTCTACGGGTGGATTGGCGGCGACGAACCCACGGCGGTCGCGGACGCGGCCGAGACGCCGCGGCCGAGCGACTGGCCGCGGTCCGCGACCGGGTCGGGCCGGAGGTCGACGTTGCGGTCGATTTTCACGGCCGGGCCTCGAAAGCGATGGCAAAGCGACTCGCGACGGCGCTCGAACCGCACGACCCCTTCTTCGTCGAGGAACCGGTCCGTCCCGGCCAGGAGGACGCGCTGCCGGGGGTCGCCGCACACACCGACACGCCGATAGCCACCGGCGAACGGCTCTACTCGCGGTGGGACTTCGCCCCGTTGTTCGCGGACGGCGCGGTCGACGTCGTCCAGCCGGACCTGAGCCACGCCGGGGGTATCTCCGAGGTCAAACGCATCGCCGCGATGGCCGAGGCTCACGACGTCGCGCTCGCCCCCCACTGCCCGCTCGGCCCGGTCGCGCTGGCGTCGTGTCTCCAGGTCGATGCAGTCGCCGCGAACGCCCTCGTCCAGGAACAGTCACTGAACATCCACTACAACGAGACCGCCGACCTGCTGGACTACGTCGAGGACCCTTCGGTCTTCGACTACGCGGACGGATACGTCGACCTCCCGGAGGGACCGGGCCTGGGCGTGACTGTCGACGAAGCAGTCATCGAGGCGCGGGCCGGAGAGGTGGATTGGCACAACCCCGTCTGGCGCCACGACGACGGCTCCATCGCAGAGTGGTGACAGACCGCTGCCGGCAGAGGCCCACCTCTGGGCCGGACGACCACGACTCCCGGAGTGTGCGTGGTGTTGTGATATTTCACTACTATAGTACCAAATATTTATCAGTGCTCCCCTGCGAGGAACCGTTGTATTAATGCTGGACGATTCGATTTCGCGGCGACGGTTCGTACAGGCAACAGGACTCGCCTCGACAGTGGCTCTCGCGGGCTGTTCCGGGGACGGTGGCGGTGACAGCGAGGACGGTGGCGACGGTGGTGACGGGGACGATATGTCCATGGGCACACTCGAAGTGCTCCACGGGTGGACTGGCGGCGACGGGGCGAAGGCTGCCGACGAACTGCCCGCGGTCTTCGAGGAGCAACACCCGGACATCGAGACGGAGTTCAACCCGATCGGCGGGGGCGGCAACGAGAACCTTGACGCCGTGGTCGCGAACCGCCTCCAGAGCGGCGATCCGCCGAGTTCCTTTGCGAACTGGCCGGGTCCGAACCTCCTGCGCTACGAGGGCGTGCTCGGCAGTGTCGACGGCGTCTGGGCTGACGCTGGCTTCGAGGACGTCATGGTTGACGAGGCGGTCGATCTCCACAAACAGGGTGGGAGCTTCCGGGCCGTGCCCCTGGGCTCTCACCGGCTGAACTGCCTGTTCTACAACATCGAGGTCGTCGAGGAGGCGGGCGTCGACCCCGACTCGCTCGACAGCGTCTCGGCGTTCGCGGACGCCCTCGAAACGGTCGCCACGGAGACCGACGCGATTCCGATGACCCACGGCATGCAGGGGACCTGGACGACAACCCAGCTGTGGGCCGCGATGATGCTCGGCGGGGAGGGTTTCGACGCCTACATGGCCTTCATCGAGGGCGATGGCGACGAGAGCGCCGTCCGGGCTACCTTCGAGACTACCGCGACCGTGCTGGAGAACTACATCAACGACGACGCCTCCACCATCGGGCTGACCGGCTCGAACGAGAACATCATCAACGGAAACGCTGCCTTCATCCACCAGGGCAACTGGGCGGCCGGGGCCTACCGCAACTCCGAGGACTTCGCCTACGACGAGGACTGGGGCTTCGTTCCGTTCCCCGGGACGGGGAACATGTACACCCTGCACTTCGACTCCTTCCTCTACCCCGCGGACAACCCGAGTCCGGAGGCGTCCAAGACCTGGCTGGAGTTCGTCGGCAGCGAGGACGCCCAGATCGCGTTCAACCAGTTCAAGGGATCGATCCCGACCCGGACCGACGTCAGTATGGACCCGTTCGGCCCGTTCCTCCAGGAGACGGCCGAGGACTTCGCCAACGCCGAACACCGGCCGCCGACCCTCCAGCACGGGCTGGCGGTCGAACGCGAGACGATGACCGCGCTCAACGAGGTCATCAGTTCGGAGTTCACCGGTCCGTACAACGTCGACGCGGCGACGGCCGGCTTCATCGACGCCATCTGATCGTTGCGCGCAGATGCCGGGGATCGTCTCACGCCTCCGCCGTGTCGTCGGGAGCGGTAGTGCCGCGACCGCCGCGGTCCGTTCGGGCGGGTCGGTCAGCGACTCGACGACCGGTTCGGCGGCGACTTCGTCGAGTCGTTGCCGTTCTGGCTGCCCCCGTTTCTCCTGATGGGGCTTTTCGTCTACGGCGCCATCGTCTGGAACCTGCTGATTTCGCTGACCGACTACGAGGGGTTCGGCCAGGCGCCGGATTACGGGGATCTCGACTTCGAGATGTACGTCCGGGCCGCCACGGATTCCGGCGTGATCGACGCGACGGTCAATACCTTCATTCTCATCGTCGCGTTCACCGCTGCCACGCTCGTGATCGGGCTCGGTCTCGCCATCCTCATCGACCGGGGTATACGGTTCGAGAACACGTTCCGGACGATCTACCTGTCGTGACCGCGCAGTTCTGGCTGTGGATGTACAACTTCAACAACGGCGTCGTCAACATCGCCCTCGGCACCGTCGGGGTCGGCCCGATCGACTGGATCGGGAACTCCTCGGTGGTCCTGTGGGCGGTGATCTTCGCGCTGGTCTGGCAGTTCTCCGGGTACGCCATGGTCGTCTACCTCGCCGGTCTGCGTGCGATCCCCGCCGAACACTACGAGGCGGCCACGGTCGACGGTGCCTCGACGCTCAGTATGTACCGGCGGGTCATCATCCCACAACTCAAGGGAGCGACCATCAGCGCCTCTGTCGTGTTGATGGTCTTCGCGCTGAAGGCGTTCGACTTCCTGTTCTCGCTGGTGTCGAACTTCCGGCCGCCCAACGGCGCCGACATCCTCGCGACGAAGATGGTCCGGGAAGCCTACTCGAACCAGAACTGGGCCTTCGGGGCTGCCATCGCCATCGTCCTCTTCGCGATGGCGCTCTCGATTATCGGTCCCTATCTCGTCTACCAGTACCGGAGGGGGAACCTATGACTGACTGCCGTGAGGGGGGTCCTGCCGGGACGGACGCCGAACGCGACACTGCTCCCGTACGAACTGACGGCGGCACTGCAGCAGACGAAGGGGGCCTGCGTGCCAGACTCGCCGGCGTCGACGCGGGCCGCGCGGGGTTGTACGTGACCCTGCTCGCGCTGGTCGCGTTCTACATGACGCCCATCGAGACGGGGCTGGTCACATCTTTCAAGACCACGGGGGCTGTCACGGAGACCGCACCGTTCGCACCGCCCGCCGAGGGGTTCACGCTCGAGAAGTGGCAGACCGCCTTCGACGTGTTGCTCCGTGGCGTCGGGAACAGCGTCCTCTATGCGGTTCCGGCGACGATCATCTCCGCCAGCTTCGGGAGTCTGGCCGCCTACGGACTCACGACGACCAACCTCCGTGGGCGATACAAGGCAGTGGTGATCACCATGTTCGTCGCGGGCATCTTCATTCCCTACCAGGCGGTTTTGATCCCGCTCACCCAGTTCTGGTCGAACGTCGTGCCACTCAACGAGCTGCTCGGGTTCGTCTGGGCCCTGGGAATCAACGACGACTACGTCGGCATCATCGAGTTGATCGTCACCCACGTGGCCTACGGCATCCCCATCTGTACGATCCTCTTTCGGTCCTACTACAAGAACATGAGCGAGGAGATGATCGAGTCCGCGCGCCTGGACGGGGCCTCGCTCCGGCGGGTCTACCGGCGGATCGTCCTGCCGCTGTCGACGCCGATGTTCGCGGTCGTACTGATCTACCAGTTCACGCAGATCTGGAACGACCTGCTGTTCACGCTGGTGCTGGTCGCCACCGAGTCGAGTGCGGCCGCCCCCGTCGTCCTGATCCTCGCCGGACTCGGCACCTCACAGGAGGGAACCGACTTCGCGCTCCGGATGGCCGGCGCGTTCCTGGCCGCGCTCCCGACGCTAGCCGTCTACATCGGCTTCGGCGACGAGTTCGCCGAGGGGGTGGCGACGTGAGACGACCCTCGGCTGCAGCCGACATCCCGGAGCACGCCAGGCCACGCCGGAGGAGTCAAGTCCCCGGCGCGTCCATCACCGGTAGGCTGACCCGCAGGCAGCGGAGGGACATCCATGGCTGAACTCGAACTCGACTCACTGACGAAAATATTCCAGGACGGCGACGACGAGATCGTCGCTGTCGACAACGTCTCGGTATCGATCGACCAGGGGGAGTTCGTCGTCGTCGTCGGACCCTCGGGCTGTGGCAAGTCCACCACGCTCCGGATGGTCGCGGGCCTCGAATCGGTCACCAGCGGTACCATCCGGCTGGACGGGGAGTCCATCGAGGACGTCAAATCCCAGCACCGGGACATCGCGATGGTGTTCCAGTCCTACGCGCTCTATCCCCACATGACGGTCCGCGGGAACATGGCGTTCGGGCTGGAGGAGTCGACGGACCTCCCGGACGAGGAGATCCAGCGCCGGGTCGAGGAGACCGCCGAGATGCTCGACATCCCCGAGTTGCTGGAGCGCAAACCCACCGAACTCTCCGGTGGCCAGCAACAGCGGGTCGCGCTCGGTCGGGCGATCGTCCGCGACCCGTCCGTGTTCCTGATGGACGAGCCACTCAGCAACCTCGACGCCAAACTCCGGGCACAGATGCGCACCGAACTCCAGCGCCTCCAGGAGGACCTGGGTGTGACGACAGTGTACGTGACCCACGACCAGACGGAGGCGATGACCATGGGCGACCGGATTGCGATCCTGGACGGCGGCCGCCTCCAGCAGGTCGCTACCCCTCTCGAATGCTACCACGAACCCGCGAACCGGTTCGTCGCCGGGTTCCTGGGCGAACCGTCGATGAACTTCTTCGACGTGACACACCGCGACGGCACGCTGGTCGCGTCGGCCTTCGAGTACCCGGTCTCGGAGGCGGTCGCAACCGATTTCGGCGGGACGCGTGAACTCGTGTTGGGCATCCGTCCCGAGGCCGTCGAGATACTCGGGACGGCGACAGCCGAGCACTACTTCGAGGTGACCGTCGACGTCGTCGAACCGATGGGCGACGAGAACACCGTCTACCTGACTTTCGGCGACGAGGCGACCGAGACGAACACGCTCGTGGCGACCACCGGCGGGATGCGGGAGGTGTCGGCCGGCCAGTCGGTCGTCGCTCACATCCCCGAAGACGCCATCCACGTCTTCGACCGGGCCAGCGGGACGGCGCTACACAACCGGCGGGTCAAGAGTCGGGACGTCGCCGAGATCGACTCCCCACCCGGCTGACCGTCCACCTGGCCGGTCTCAGGCGCGACCACTCGCCCGCGTGACGCCCTCTCTGACGAGTCGCGCAGCCGCGAGATGCGCGTATGCGAACCAGAAGGCAGCCAGGACCGCGAGGAGCGTCCCCGTTCCGGCCACGCCGAGCGCGGTCCAGCCGAGGACGACGAGGACGCCTGCGCCCACCCATGCTGCGAAGTACGCGCCGCTTTGCAGGCCGGGCAGGGACCGCACCCGGAGAGCGGCCCGGAGTCCGTTCCGGTTGCCGGCTGCGAGCGCGGCCGGCAGCGCGTAGCCCAGCGCCAGCGCGAGGACCATGGCGCTCGTTCCCGCGATTGCGACGCCGGTCCGGCCCATCCCCTCGCTCGCGGCGTTCTGGAGTGAGGCCAGTCCGACCTCCGGCAACTCGGGGTCCGCGCCGTCCGCCTGCAGTATCGACCCCAGCAGGCCCGCAAACAGCACGGCTGGCACCGCGGCGAGTGCGAGCGCGGCCACCGCGAGCGCGTCGGGCCAGACTGCCCTGGCGACGCGCAGGAGAACCAGCGTCGCCAGGACGAGCCCGGACGCCACGGCGAGGCTGTCTCGCCCGTCGCTGGTCGCCAGGGGGAACCGACACGCCGTCTCGAACATCCCCGTCACGCTCCGCCCCACCTCACCAGCGGTGGTGTACGTGTTCGCGGACGTGCTCGTCGTAGACGTCCCGGACCTCCTGGTGGGTCTCCGCGGGCAGCCGGGGGAGGTCGGCCGCCGCGACGTTCTCCCGCGACCGGTCGACGAACCGTCGCAGGTTCGCCTCCGTGTACCGGTCCGGTTCGTGGGGGTCCAACCGGCGTCCAGCCTTCGTTGCGACGACTGGCTCCTCCTCGCGCTCGGACAGCACCTCGCGGATGAGCCGCTCACTGCGCCCGTCGCCGTAGACATCGGCAGTGTCGAGGAAGTTCACCCCTGACTCGAGGGCTGCGGTGATCGCCGCACGTCCCTGCTCGTCTGCCACGTCACCCCAGTCGCCGCCGATGTTCCAGGTCCCCATACCCACCTCTGTGACACTGTAGCCCGTCGCTCCGAGCGGTCGTTCGTCCATGCACCTGCCAGTCCCGCCAGTGGCCTAACGGTTGCGAACCCCGTCCCCGCTCTCCGGTGCAGCGAGCATAAGGGGCCCCTGGGCGTACCCCGTTCCATGACACTCACCGAGTGGTTCGACGGCTACACCGAGCGCGACTGGCAGACGGCGGACACCGACGCCGGGACGGTCCGGTTCGCGCTCGTGGGCCTCGGGTGGTGGACGACGGACGTCGCGCTGCCCGCCATCGAGAACACGACGCTCTGCGAGACAGCTACCCTCGTGAGCAGTTCCCGCGAGAAGGCCGAACGGATCGCATCAAGTCACGACATCGACCACGCGATCACCTACGAGGAGTTCCACGACGACGCCGTGACCGATGACTACGACGCGGTCTACATCGGGACGCCCAACGCCACCCACCTCGAGTACGCCGAGACGGCGGCCGAGTACGGCAAGGCGGTCCTGACCGAGAAGCCCATCGAGGCGACCGTCGAACGCGGCCGGCGGATGGTCGAGGCCGCCGAAGCGGCTGGCGTCCCGCTGATGACCGGCTACCGGATGCAGGTCGAACCCGCCGTCCGGCGGGCCCGCGAACTGATCGAATCGGGCTTTATCGGCGACCCCGTCCAGGTCAACGGATCGTTCATGCAGTCGCTGCTGGAGATGGTTCCCGACCCCGACCAGTGGCGGCTGGACCCCGATCTGACCGGGTACGGCGCCACGGTGATGGATATCGGCATCTACCCGATCAACACGGCACGGTACCTGCTGGACCGCGCCCCCGTCGCGGCCAGCGCGCGGATGCGCTCGTCGCACGAGGCGTTCGCGG
>PXSU01000141.1 GCA_003022745.1 Halobacteriales archaeon SW_9_67_25 | reverse complement strand
TCCTGACCCACTTCCAGCCCGAGGAGCCACTCGATACGGTGGGTGCCGTCGAGACGGCGACCAACCGGGAGGCCCTCCACGAGTTCCACCGCCGCCTGCCCGCCCACGGCTACTACTTCCTGCCGGGACACATGGGCGCGGTCTCCTACCAGACGACCGAGGCGGAACTCGACGGGCTGGTCGACGCCTCGCGGGCGGTCGCCGCCGACTTGCAGTCCGAGGGGATTCTGTAACCGACGTCCGTCGCCTCGGGACTCTGATGGGGTCGGAGTCGACAGGTAGGGACGGGAGTTAAGCCGGTCGGCACAGTCGTAGGGGTATGCGCGTAGCGATCCTCGCACACGGGAAGTTCCCTCACGACGCCAAGACGGCCGTGGGAGTACTCAGATACGGCCAGCAGGACGTCGCGGCGGTGCTCGACCGGGAGACTGCCGGGAACCGGGTCGCCGACCACCTGCCAGACGTCCAGGACGCTCCAGTCGTCGAGGGCATCGAGGAGATCCCCGGCGA
This sequence comes from Halobacteriales archaeon SW_9_67_25, assembly GCA_003022745.1. Lineage (GTDB taxonomy): Archaea > Halobacteriota > Halobacteria > Halobacteriales > Haloarculaceae > SW-9-67-25. The sequence goes on along the minus strand of PXSU01000141.1, from coordinate 13,231 downwards.
CATCGACCAGTTGATCGTCGGCATCGCACCCATCGGCGGCGGGCTCAACGACAGCTGGCGCCACGATATCAACGGCGCCATCCAGCGGGGAGCCGACATCGCCGCCGGCCTCCACTACTTCCTCTCCGAGGACCAGGAGCTGGCCACCCTCGCCGACGAGTACGGCGTCGAACTGCGGGATGTCCGCAAGCCCCCGGCGGACCTGGGCGTCGCAGACGGGAGCGCCCGGAATCTCGACGCCGAGGTCGTCCTCACGGTCGGGACGGACTGCTCGACGGGGAAGATGACGACGACGTGGTCGCTGCTTGAGGCGGCCCGCGAGCGGGGCTGGGACGCCGCCGTCGTCCCGACCGGCCAGACGGGAGTGATGGTCGACGGCAGCGGCATCGTCGTCGACCGCACCATCAGTGACTTCACCGCCGGCGCCGTCGAGCGCATGATCGAACAGCGGGCCGACCACGACTACCTCTTCGTCGAGGGACAGGGCTCGATCGTCCACCCCGCCTACTCGGGAGTGACGCTTTCCATCCTCCACGGGTCGATGCCAGACTCGCTGGTGCTGTGCCACGAGACTGGCCGCGAGGCCATCCGCAAGTACGAGTCGTTTCCCATTCCCCAGCCCGCCGAGGTCGCCGACCTCTATGAGAGCGTCGCTCGACCCCTCCACGAGACGGAGGTCGTCGCCGGGTCGCTCAACACCCGGTTCGTCGAGACCGACGCCGGGGCCCGCGAGGCTGTCGAGGAGTTCGCGGCGGCCATCGACGCGCCAGCGACCGACCCGGTGCGGTTCGACCCCGACGAGGTGCTGGACGCACTGTGAGCCTGACCTGCGAATTCGAGCGCGTCTCGCTGGCGCTCGAACACGACTTCACCATCGCCCGGGGGACCCAGTCCAGCGCCGAGAACGTCCTCGTCCGAATCGAGGACGAACAGGGGCGGGTGGGGGTCGGCGCGGCCGCCCCCTCGACGCGCTACGCCGAGACCATCGCGACAGTCGAGGCGGTCCTGCCGGACCTGCTCGCAGTCGTCGAGTCGGTCGGCGACCCACACGCACTCCAGCGGGTCGAACGCGAGGCGCGCGCGGCCGTCGGCGACAACGGCGCCGCGCTCTGTGCCGTCGATGTCGCCCTCCACGATCTGGTGGCGACTCGATTCGACGTGCCGCTGTACCGTTACCTCGGACTCGACGCCGGACGGACGGTCACCACCTCGTTCACGATCGGCCTGGACGACACCGAGCGAATGCGCGAGAAGACCGCCGAGGCCGTCGCGGCGGGCTACCCGATTCTGAAGGTCAAACTCGGCACGGACCGCGACAGGGAGATCGTCTCGGCGGTCCGCGAGGCGGCGGCGGCGGCGACAATCCGCGTGGACGCCAACGAGGCCTGGACGCCCCGCGAGGCAGTCCGGAACACCGAGTGGCTCGCCGAACACGGCGTCGAGTTCGTCGAACAGCCCGTCCCGGCCGAGAATTCCGGGGGAATGGCGTTCGTCCGCGAGCACGGCGAATTGCCGGTCGCGGCCGACGAGTCCTGCGTTCGCCCCGCGGACGTCCCCCGCGTGGCCGAAATCGCCGACATCGCAACGATCAAACTCACGAAGGCCGGTGGAATCCGCGAGGCCCTCCGGATGATCCACGCTGCCCGGGCCGAGGGACTGGCGGTCATGCTGGGGTGTATGGTTGGCAGCACGGCCCTGCTCTCTGCGGGGGCTCACCTGGCGCCGTTGCTGGATTACGCCGACCTCGATGGGGCGTTGCTGCTCGCAGCGGACCGCTACACTGGCGTTCCGATGCCGGAGGGGCAGATCGACCTGGCCGGGGTCGACCGGCCGGGAACGGGCGTCTCCCCGGTCGAGTAGTCGTCGTCTACAGCCCGTACAGCGACCCGTACTTCTCCTCCGCGTACGCGAGGAAGTGCTCGGCAGTCAGTGCCTCGCCGGTCGCCTCCCGAACGAGGTCGGGCGTGGTGTACCGACAGCCGTGCCGGTGGACGCGGTCGGTCAGCCAGTCGTGGACGGGGTCGAACTCGCCGTTCCGGACCTGCTCGGACAGCGGGAGGTCCGCTCGCATGGCGGCCGCGAGCTGGGCGGCGAGGACGCTCCCCAGCGAGTAGGTCGGGAAGTAGCCAAAGGCGCCGTTCGACCAGTGGATGTCCTGCAGGCACCCCGCAGCGTCGTCCGCGGGACGCAGCCCCAGGTACTCCGCCATCTTCTCGTTCCAGACGGCCGGTACCTCCCCGACGTCGAGGTCGCCCCGCACCAGGTCGCGCTCGATCTCGAAGCGGACGACGATGTGGAGGTGGTAGGTGAGTTCGTCTGCCTCCACCCGGATGGGGCCGGGGGCGACGCGGTTGGCGGCCTCGTAGAGCGCGCGCGGGTCGGCCTCGACGCCGAGGTGGTCGGCGACGTGGGGCGCGAACAGCTCCCAGAAGGCCCGCGACCGGCCGACGTGGTTCTCCCAGAACCTGGACTGTGACTCGTGGACCGCGAGGTCGCGGCTGGTGCCCAGTGGCGTCCCGTAGGCCTCGCGGGGCAGCCCCAGTTCGTAGGTCGCGTGCCCGAACTCGTGGATTGTCGACCCGAGGCCGTCCAGGGGGTCGTCGGGAGTGAACCGGGTGGTGATCCGCGCGTCGAACTGGGTGCCCGAAGTGAAGGGATGGGTGGAGGTGTTCAGGCGGCCGCGAGTCCAGTCAAAGCCCAGGACTTCGAGGGCCTCCTCGACGAGTGCGCGCTGGTCGGACTCCCCGTAGGTCCCCTCGAAGGGGGCCGCGAGGGTGACCTCGCTCGCGGCGATATCGTCGATCAGGTCCGGCAACGTCGCGGCCAGTTCCCCGAGTACGCGCTCGGCGACGTCGAGTCCGAGATAGGGTTCGTACTCCTCGAACAGCACCGCGTAGGGATCCCGGTGGGGGTCGATCGCGGCGGCGTACTCGCGCTTGAGCGCGACCAGCTCGGCCAGGGTGTCCTCGAAGGCGCCGAAGTCCGCGTCTTCCCTGGCCGCCTCCCAGACGGGCAGCGCGTTCGAGGTGGCCTCGGAGACCCGCGCGACCAGGTCGTCGGGGACCCTGACGGCGCGCTCGTGTTTCCGGCGGATCTCTCGGACGACCGCCTGCCGTTCCGGCGGGAGGTCCGCGTCCGCGAGGTCGTCGAGCCACGCCGCGAGGTCGTCGTCGGTCAGCAACTCGTGGCCGAGCGTCGAGAGTGCCGATTGCTGCTTGGCGCGGGCAGGGGTGCCTCCCTCCGGCATCATCACCTGCTGGTCCCAGTTCAGCAACTGCCCGGCGTCACCCACGTAGGTGAGTCGCCGCACGTGGTCGAGAAACTCCGGGTAGGGTTCGGGCGGGTCGCTGCTGTCGGCCGTGGCCGTCACAGCGTCGTCTGCAGTCATGGTATGGGATTTGGGGCCCAGCGACAAAACGTGACCGAGTCCGGACGGTGCCGGCCAACACAGATGGTGCGGTCGCACACACCCGTCCGTCAGACCCGCCCGCAAGCACAATCCCTTTGCGGGGGCCACCCGTACGGCCGCCAATGTCGAGATGTGACGTGTGCGGCGAGGAGGTGAGCATGCCGTACCACTGCCGGCACTGTGGCGGGACCCACTGTGCCGAGCACAGGCTGCCGGAATCCCACGACTGCTCCGGGCTCGACGACTGGGACGACTCCGGGGCCGTCTTCGATAGCGGGTTCGACGACTCGGTCACGGCCGACCGGGGCTCGGGCGGACTGGCCGACCGGCTCGGTTTCGGGGGCGTGGGTGGCCCCCTCGCGTACTTCCGGGGGAACATGACGTACACGTTTCTGGGGCTGATGTGGATCACGTTCCTCCTCCAGTTCGTCGTCGGGTTTCTCCTGACGGGCACCTTCGACCCGCGAGCGTTCTCGCTGGACCCAACCTGGCGGGCCATCTTCGTGCTCAGCCCACAGCACCCCGAGTTCGTCTGGACCTGGGTCACCTCGGTGTTCTCACACGGGGGGTTTGGCCACATCGCGGTCAACAGCATCGTCATCTACTTCTTCGGCCGGCTGGTCGAGGACTACGTCGGCTCCCGGGAGTTCGCCTACCTCTTCCTGGCAAGCGGCGCAGTCGCCGGCCTCGGACAGGTCGCCATCCAGGCGGTCCAGGGCGGCACCGGAGGTGTCCTCGGCGCGAGCGGCGCTGGCCTCGCCATCATGGGCGTGCTCACCATCCTGAACCCCCACCTTCGGGTGTATCTGTACTTCATCCTGCCCATCCCGCTGTGGGTGCTGACCATCGGCTACGGCGGTATCAGTATCCTCGGCGTGGTCAGCCCCGGCGGCGGTCTCACCGGCGGCAACGTCGCCGACGCGGCCCACCTCATCGGCCTCGTCATCGGCCTCGCGTACGGCCAGCACGTCAAGGACCGGGCCCGTATCCCCGACCAGCTCCAGTTCGGGGCCGGTCCCGGTGGCCCCGGCGGTCCCGGTGGACCGGGGCCCGGCGGCCCCGGACGCGGGCGCGGCCCGTTCTGAGATGGACGTCGTTCGCCCGGAATTCGTCCCCGACCCCTCGCTCTCCCGCGAGGAGATGGAGCGCCTCCAGGGGGAAATCGCCGCGGCCGCCGCCTTCGAGGACGACCTGGGGTTCGACCCTGCAGACGTCGGTGCCGGCGGGGAGACGCGGACGGCCGAACAGAGCACTCTCTGGGAGAGCGAGGGACCGCTCGTGGCGGGCGTCGACCAGGCATTCCGGGACGACCAAGCGGTCAGCGCGGTCGTGGTCCTCCGCGGAGACACCGTCGTCGAGCGGGCCCACGCGGTCGAACCCGCCGCGATACCTTACGTCCCCGGCCTGCTGAGTTTCCGGGAGGGCAACGCCGTCATCTCGGCGCTGGAGGCACTGGAGTCCGATCCGGACCTCCTGCTGGTCGACGGGAGCGGCCGGATCCACTTCCGCGAGGCCGGCCTCGCGACCCACGTCGGCGTCACGCTCGACATTCCCGCGGTGGGCGTGGCCAAGAGCCTGCTCTGTGGGCGGCCCCGCGAGTCCCTGGCGGACCCGCTTCCCGAGGGGCAGCGCGTCGCTATCGAGGCCGACGGCGACGTGACCGCACCCGACGGACGCGTCATCGGCTACGCCGTCCAGACCCGCCAGTTCGACTCCGACAGCCGCCACGTCAACCCCCTTTACGTCAGTCCCGGCCACCGTGTGAGCGGGGAGACGGCAGCCGGTCTGGTCCTGGCGTGTGCCGCGGGGTACAAACTCCCTGAACCCACCCGGCTGGCCGACGCGTACGCCGACGAGGTCAAGCACACCGGGCGCTAGCGGACAGGACCGGTCTGTCGTCGGCGTGACCGCCGGCACTCCACCGGCTGTTATATACGAGGGCCCCGTCGGCTCGCGCATGACTGACGAGACAGTCCTCATCACTGGCTGTTCATCGGGCATCGGCCGCGCGACTGCCCGTCACTTCGCGGCGGAGGGATGGACTGTGTACGCGACGGCCCGCGACGAGGACGACATCGCCGACCTGGACTGTCAGACGGACACGCTCGACGTCACGAGCGGTGCGGACATCGACCGCGTGGTCGACCGTATCGTCGAGGAGAACGGATACCTGGAGTGTCTGGTCAACAACGCCGGATACGGGCAGTACGGCCCGCTGGAGGACGTCCCGACCGACGAACTCCACCGGCAGTTCGACGTCAACGTCTACGGCCCGCACCGCCTGGTTCGGTCTGTGCTCCCGCACATGCGCGAGCGTGGCGAGGGGACTATCGTCAACGTCTCCAGCGTCGCCGGCCGGGTGGTCACGCCGGGCGGGGGTGCCTACAGCGCCTCGAAGTTCGCCCTCGAGGCGATGAGCGACGCCCTCCGTGGGGAACTCGAACCGTTCGGCGTCAACGTCGTGCTGGTCGAGCCGGGCCCCGTCGAGACAGGCTTCCGGGACCGCGTGGAGTCGGAACTCGAAACCGGCCTCGAACACCGACCCGCCTACGAGTGGCTCTACGACCTCATCGAGGACGCCAGCCTGTTCGCTGGCGAGGCCCCCTTCACCGTCCCCCCCGAAGACGTCGCCAGCGTCATCCACAACGCGGCCTGCGTCTCCGACCCGAAGGCACGCTATCCCGTCGGGAGGGCCGCACGGTACCTGCTGTACACTCGCTTCTTGCCCGACGGGATGCGGGACCTGGTCTACCGCCTCGTTCGGCGGCTGGTTTGATTGCCCCACACCATGACCTTACAGGAACTACCGCTCTCAGTGTTCGAGGCGAGCGGTGAGACTGTAATCGCCGGTCCGATTCTATGGGCCCACATCCTCGCGGGGGTGATTGCGCTGGTGGCCGGCCTCGTGGCCATCGTAACGACGAAAGGCGGCCGCCGCCACAACAAAGCCGGCAAACTGTACGCCACAACGATGGGAGTCGTCGTTGTGACGGCATTCCCGCTTTCGGTGTGGGCAGAGAACTGGTTCCTGTTTGCTATTGCGGTGTTCACCGGGTATCTGGTTGGGTCGGGCTACCGGGTAATCGTCCGTCGGCGGGCGGGGTTGACGGACCCGACCCGGAGTGATTACGCTCTACACGGGGGGATGCTCGCCGTCGGGGGCGGGATGGTCGCCGGTGGTGTCTACGGAACTGTCGCTGGTGTGACGGCATTGGGGGAGGTACTAGTCGTGTTCGGCCTCATCGGGAGCGTGCTCGCGGCCAGAGAACTCCGCCAGTTCAGAGTCCAACCGGCAGCCCGAACGCCGTGGTTCAGGCGACATATCTCGTTTATGGGTGGGGGCTACATTGCGACGGTGACCGCGGCGGTTACTGTCAACCTCACGATGCTGCCCGAACCCGTCCGGTGGCTCGGTCCGACGGTCGTCGGTTTCCCGCTGATTACCTACGCGGTCCTGAAGTACCGACAGCGGTTCGGCAGGTGAGACTGCTGGGCGAAAACCTGCTCGCAAGAGCCGTCATCGAAACGGGTTCGGGAGGTCGATGTCCGAGAGACGTGTCGCGCCTTCGGCAACTGCCCCTGCGACGGCGTACTGGTCGGTTAACAAGAAACAGTTGTGGCCGTCGGTGCTACGTTGCATCACCGAGTCTGTGAAGATATTCTCCGGGTGGGCGGTATACTTCTCGACGACGACAACGAACTTCGAGACTGCCTCAACAACGACCAACTCGTAGCCGTGCTCGGCCAGGAACGAACGCAGCTCCGCAAACTCCTCGGGCGGCACGTCGAACCGATACTGACTGTGGTTGTAGAAGGGTTTCAACCGGGCAAAAACCTTCTCGTCCTCGAAATAGTGCTTGAACACGACGGTATCGTCGACCTCGAAGACGTTCACTTCGACATCTACCGCCCGCCCGGACCCGGTCATTCCTGTATGCATGTTTTTCACACAGAGTCTTGAACGTTTGACCCGCAACAACACGCAACGCTTGTCTCTATTGTCCAATCAGACCGTCGGCGTCGGGGTTTTTGCTTACCCTGCGGCCGCCGTCCGGCCGAACTTCACGACAACTCCGAGGGTAGCCAGCAGCACGACCACGGCAACCGCGAGGACGACACCCGAGAGCGGGGTGAGCCCGGCAGCCACCTGCTCGCGGACGAAGTTCGCCGCGAGGACGCCCGTGACGGCGAGCAGGGCCAGCCCGCCCAGGTTTGCGGGCGTCGAGTTCGACTCGGGAACCGCTCCGGAGTTGAGCAGGTAGAGAACGACCGCGATGGCGAAGGGAGTCCCGCCGACACGAGGGCGACAGCAGCGACCAGCCCGCGGTAGCGGTCGTCCGCGATGCTCGTCCCCCAGCCGAGTTTGTCGGCGAGCAGATACGGCGGGACGACGGTGTTGCCCCCGAGCGTCGAGACGGCTGCGCCCCACAGTCCGAGCAGGAAGAGCAACCGTGCGCGGTCGCCCACGAGCGGCCCGAGCGCCTCCGCGGCCGCGACCGGCGTCAGGTCGCCCGACTCCAGCACGCTCGCGGTCACGAGGAAGATGGCGAGGCTGTAGACGCCGAAGGCCGCGAGCATCGAGGCCCCGACGTCGAAGGTAGCCAGGCCGTACTCCTCTCTGGTCCACTCCCGGGCGCGCATCGTGTAGGACTGCATCGTGATGAGGGTGATGTGGACGGCGCCCCCGAGGATGGCAGCCGAGACGATGGCCCCGCCCGGCGGGACCGAGGGGACGAGGCCGGCTGCCGCCGCGCCGGGGTCGACCGGAACGACGACGAGACTGGCGAGGAACGCGACCACGATGGCCACGACCAGCACCTTCGCGACGAGTTCGACGAACCGGTAGCCCCGACCGGCCAACCCGGCGGCCAGGAGAAGCGCCCAGACGACGCCCCAGAGACGGGCGTCGATGCCCGTTATGGTCCCCGAGACGGTGGCGACGGTCTTCATGATGACCAGTTGCGCGACGCCGGCGGCGAGCACGACGTCGGCCACCAGCAGCCACGCCCACCACTCGCCGAGGTACTCCTCGACGACCGCGACGATGCCGTCTTCGGTGAGCAGTCCCAGGCGCATCGCGAGGTACTGAGCGAGCGCGCCCGCACCCGCCGAGAGGACGACCACCCACAGCAGGTCGTAGCCAAAGAGGGCTCCGGCGGTGACGAGGCTGGCGATAGTCGCCGGGCCGGCCGCGATGGCGCCCGCGACCCACGTCGGCCCCATCTCGCGGATGTATTCGGCGACTGTGCCCTCGCGGACGGCCGTGACGTCTGCGGGTGGCTCGCTACCCATCGTCCGACCTGGACAGTCCCGCGGAAAAAACCTACCGTTATAACACTCATTCATACCACCAAGTAATACCGCCCCGCTACCCGACCCAGCCGGCGTCACGGCCGACGACGTACACCTCGTAGCAAAACACCAGGAACACGCCGAGGATTGCTCCCCACAGGACGGCCGCGAAGGCCGCCTGTCCCATCGCCATCAGTCGGACACCTCCCCGCCGTCGGTGGCCGGCGGTTCGTCGAGTCGCCGGATGTCCCGGGAGAGGGTCGCGAGGTCGAACTCCGCGGAGGAGAGGCGGGCGGCGACCAGCGTCGCGCCGGCGGAGCCGAGGAAGGCGCCGGCAAAGGAGGTGAGATACAGCGGGTCCGCAGCCGGCAGGGCCCCGCCGACGACCGGAAGCGCGGACAGGAGTCCGCGGAAGTCGGGGAAGAACGTCAGCCCGACCCCGAGACCGAGGAGACTGCTGAGCAGCGCACCCGCCCCGGTCAGCCGCGTCGAGTAGAGCCCGGCGAGGAGCGGAACCGCGACGGCGGCCCCGAGCAGGTCCGCGAGGAAGAACAGCCGGAGGACGCTCCGGGCGCGCAGGCTCACGTAGATGGCGGCGACGGCGACGACGAGCGTCAACGCCCGCGCACCCAGCCGGAGCGTCCGGTCGTCGGGGCCGGCCAGCAAGCGCGGGAGGTCGGCCGTCACGAGACTGGCCAGCGCGTTGAACAGCGTGTCGACCGAACTCATCACGAGCAACAGGGCCAGCAACACGACTGCGAGGGAGACCCATGCGGGGAACGCCGCCTCGAGCAGGAGGAAAAGGGCGACATCGGCGTTGTATCCTGCGCTGGTGATGTCGGTGACGACGTCGGCGTACCCGACTGCCACGAGGCCGAAGATGGCCGCGAGGAAGACGACAAGCCCGTTGGCAACCGAGGCGGTCCGGAACCCCCGCGCGACGGTCGACCCGTCGGTGCCGGCGTAGATGCGCTGCCACCAGGTCTGGTTGAGCAGTTCCGCGCCGGTGATTGCGAACGCCAGCGCCAGCCCGAACTGGACGCCCGCGGCAAATGCCGGGTCGAGCAGTGCCGGGTCGACGGCAGCGACGCTCCCGTAGACGGCACCGGTCCCCCCCAGCGCGAGTACCGCGCCGGCGGCCGCAGCGACCAGCAACGGGAGGACCAGCAGCGCCTGGATCGTGTCGGTAAAGATGCTTGCACGTAGGCCGCCGTAGCCGGTATACAGGAGGACGAACCCGCCGACGAGGGTCGCCGTCTGCCACTGCGGGACGCCAGCGACCAGCGAGAGTGCCCGGGCGATGCCCGTCAGTTCGGCGGCGACGAAGACGAACATGTAGAGGCCGCTGACGAGGACGACGAACCCGTACATCGCCGCCCCGTAGCGGGCGTGGGCGTACTCGGTCATCGAGTGTCCCTCGGGGATCAACTCGCGGATTCGCGGCCCGAGTTTCGCGTAGGCCACCATCGGGATCGCCTCGCCGACGGCGTAGCCGAGCACGGCCGCGATACCGAAACTCGCGCCGGCCTCTGGAGCGGCCAGCAGTATCCACACACCCATCACCGAGGCGATAAGCGTCGCCGTCAGCCGCCCCTCGCGCGCCGAGTTCCGGGCGGTGATGAACTCCTCGGAGGTGTCGATCCGGCCCCGGGCATACCAGAGCCCGACCCCGGTGAATCCGGCCAGCACCGCGACGGTCAGTCCGAGCGCGAGCCTCGTGGCCACCATCTACGGCTCACCCGGGTTTGCGTCGTACGCCGCGTCGAAGAAGGCGACTTCGAGTTCGACCGTCCGCCGGAAGACCGCGTCGTCGAGGTCGCCCCGGCCGAGTTCGCGGGTGAAGCGGTGGTCGGTGGCCGCCGCCCAGTCCGCGCCGGCCCGCTCGCGGAGCCAGTCGGTGAACCGCGGGTCCGCCCGCGTGGCTGCGTAGTCGTCGTAGCTGTCGGGAACCGTCCCGGTTGCGGTCTCGCCGTCCCCGGTCACACCGACCACTCCTCGCCTCGCCAGGCGGCGTCCCAGAAGCGGTACTCGTAGCGGGCGGAGGTCCGGAACAGGTCGGTGTAGCGCTCGCGCTCGGTCGCAGTGGCGTCGGCCGCCACGTCGTCCATCAGACCCCTGCACCACTCCGCGAGTTCCGAAAAATCCTCGCCGGCGTACATCTTAATCCAGGCTGCGTACTGCTCGTGGTCCGGCATTCTCCGGGCGGCCAGACGCTTGCCCGTCTCGTTGAAGCCCCACATGCACGGCAAGAGGGCGGCCACGAGGTCGCCGAAGGTCCCCGTCGCGGCCACCCGCACGAGGAAATCCGTGTACGCCCGCGTCGTCGGCGACGGTTCCGTCGCTTCGAGGTCGGCCGCCGAGAGGCCGAACTCCGCGGCGTACTCGCGGTGCAGGTCCATCTCCGTGTTGATGGTGGCGTCGAGCAATTCCGCGAACGTGCCCATCCGGTCCAGGCCGGGCGCGCTGGCTGCCCCGTGGGCGAACACCCGCGAGTACTCGACCAGGTAGACGTAGTCCTGCCTGACCCAGTACCTGAACGGCTCCTCGTCGAGCGTTCCCTCGCCCAGTTGCTCGACCATCGGATGGTCGAGGATGGCCTCCCAGATGGGTTCCGCGACCGGTTCGAGGTCGTCGGTGAAGCTCATACCCGTCCGTGGTCGAGGCTCGCTGATATAAGTTACTACTATAACTTGATTATACCCCGGAAGTTTAGGTACTCGCCCGCCGAGAGGACAGCATGCTCGTGACGCTGGAGGGGCTGGACGGGGCAGGCAAGAGCAGTTGCGTCGAGAGGCTCCGGGAGTCCGACACGCTTGAAGACGCCGTGTTCACGTGCGAGCCGACCGACACCTGGTACGGCGAGGCGGTCGACCGCTCTATCGGGGACCCGGAGGCCGACCCGCTCGCGGAACTCTTTCTCTACACGGCCGACCACGCCGCCCACCTCGCGGGCACCGTGCGTCCGGCCCTGGAACGGGACCGGGTCGTCGTCTCCGACCGCTATTCGGACTCCCGGTACGCCTATCAGGGGGTGTCGCTGGCCGGCCGGTTCGAGGACCCCGTGGGGTTCGTCCGCGAGGTTCACCAGCCCTGGACCCGTCCGCCGGACGCGACCGTCTACCTGGATGTCGACCCCGAGACGGCTGCCGAACGGAGCGGCGCCACCAACAAGTTCGAGACCGTCCGCCGACCCCGACCGGTTCGTCCGCGTCGACGCCACCCGCGAGGCCGACGTCGTGCGTGCTGACGTCCAGAAACACGTCGAGTTACTCCTGAAGGACTAGCCTCGGGCACGCCACCTGTGCGACCGGGGTCCAACATGTTGGGCAAACGTTGCTCCCATTGCTCCGACAATCGTCAGGTATGCTTCCGACATGGACGCCGAAACGCGAGGCAGAGACCTACGGACCAGCAGTCGCCGTCCTCCCCGGTGTGACATCAGGCGGGACACTCCTCGTTGCATTCACGCTCATGGCACTCGGGTTCGAGTACTTCTGGGTCGCGTTCGTCCTCGGATTCGGGGTCGTCCTCCCGACAGCACTGGGACTGGTGGCTGTCACCGGACGCAGGGAGACAGACGAGAGCGAATCGGGGATCGAACCGCAGACGGGAACACCGGAGGACAGCAGCTAGCTCACCACGTCTCGCGGACGTTGGCGGCGACGTGGTCGACGAGATTCGCACCCGCCGTCTGCAGGTCGCTACCCCGCTCCCGGGCCTCGGCCACGAACTCCTCGTCGTCGAGCAACGGGAGGTTGCTCCGGGCGGTCCAGACGCCCGCCTGGAGGCCAGCGTGGGCGAGCGACGCCCCGGTTCCTGCGTCCGGGATGGCGTTCGGAGCGCCGGCGTCGGTCACGACCACCGCGGCCCCGAGCACCCCGCGGCACGCCCCGGCCGTCTCCAGCGGGACCTCGGTCGCGTGCTCGGCGGCCCGCTGGACCGACTCGTCGTCAACCGCGTCGGCAGCCGCGAACGCCGATTGCAGAGACTCGACGGCAGCAACGTCCTCGTCGGCGAGCGCCAGCAGGTCGGAACGGCACTCAGCCAGCTCTCCCTCGGAGTCTCTGAGTTCGGCAATCCGACCGTCCGGGTCGCCGTCACCGGTATCCGCGTCGTCACCACTCTCGTCGTCGACGCCAGCCAGGGTGTGAACACACGTCATCTCGCACAGCGCCGCCCCGCGGCGCCGCCGACGGCAGCGACGGCACCCCCGCTGGGTGTGACTTCCCGGGAGGCGACGCCGTTGAGCAGTTCGCGGACGGTCAGGTCCGCGATCGACTCCTCGGGGTTCACGACGGCCCGAGGTCGAACTTCTCGGCGGCGGTCTGCATGTCCTTGTCGCCCCGGCCACAGAGGTTGACCAGCAGGGTGTCGTGACGGTCCTTCTCGGCGAGTTTCTTCGCGAGCGCGATGGCGTGGCTCGGCTCCAGTGCCGGGATGATGCCCTCGGCCTCGCTGAGTTCCCGGAACGCGTCCAGTGCCTCCTCGTCGGTGATGGCGTGGTACTCGGCGCGACCCAGTTCCTGCAAG
>PXSU01000140.1 GCA_003022745.1 Halobacteriales archaeon SW_9_67_25 | reverse complement strand
CCCGACGGCGAGACCGTCGACGCCACCTGGTCGAAGATTCGCGACCGCGTCGAGCGCGACAGCGGGACGCGCTGTTCGAACTGTAACTGGCCACGATAACCATGGGACACGAGTGTGACGCCTGCGGCGAGACGTTCGGGACGCTTTCCCGCCTCCGACTGCACGACTGTCCGGGCGTCGACTTCGACGATGACGAACGCCTCGCAGCACTGGCTGGCGACTTGGCGTCGGGACTCGACCGGGGAACGATCATCTCGCGGCTCCCGGACGGAGGAATCGAACTCTCGGATGTCGAGACGCTACGAGCGCACGACTCGTTTCTCGCGGTCATTTCACCGATGAACAACCCTAGGGAGTCGACGACCGAACGCCTCGCACTCCTGGTCGAAGGCCACGCGTACGTGACTGAGTACTTCCCCGGCGAAAATGGATGGGTCGTGACCCGGGAAGAGGAGACGAGGGACATGGCCAAAGACGAAGCGAAAGACACGCTCCGGAAACTGATACAGGACTGGCAATCCGTCGTGACCGAACTCTCCCTCGACTACGCTGGTGGCGACGACGGCGTCTACGACAGACTCCGCAAGGAACTGAATCTGTAGGCCTGCTCTGACCGCGGCGGCTACGCTTCGGGTGCGTACTTCTCGTGCATGCGGTCCATGCGCGCGGCCATCACGAAGTCGGCGTGGTGGAGGCCGTCGATCTTGTGGGTCCACATCTCCACGACCACCTCGCCCCACGAGAGGTGCAGGTCGGGGGGGTGCCACTCCTCCTCTGCGAGTTCGCCGACCTCGTAGGTGAACTCCAGGGCGTCACGGAAGTCCTCGAACTCGTAGGTTCCCTCGAGGTGGTGTCCCTCGACGACCTCCCATACCTCCGTGTTCACCTGTTCGTGCAGTTCCTGTAACTGTTCGCCTTCGAGCGGGTCCTCGTCGCTGGTACACGCCTCACACTCTTGATCGGCGAGCGCTTGCTCTGCCATGAGGGACGATACGGGGTCCAGTCACCTAATACCGTCGCGTTCACTCCGGGAGGTCCCGTGCGGAGTTGGCACCGATCAGGCCGCCGCTGGCGGCGACGGCGCCCATCACGAGCAGCGGATTGAGAAGGCCGGCCAGCGCCAGCGGGAGTGCCACCCCGTTGTAGACGAGGGCAAAGCGGGTGTTCCAGGCCAGGCGCCGACCGGCCGCCCGCGCGAGGTCGACCGCCCGCGCCACAGCCGCGAGGTCGTCCTCGACGACCACGAGATCGGCGGCGTCCGAGGCGATGGCGGTCCCGCTGCCCAGCGATATTCCCAGGTCGGCCGCCGCGAGTGCGGGCGCGTCGTTCGTCCCGTCCCCGACCATCGTGACCGCGCCCTCGCGTTGCAGTCGGCGGATGGTCTCGGTCTTGCCGGCCGGGGGCACGCCCGCGAAGACGTGGGTCACGCCCGGGTGGTCCCGGAAGTAGTCCGTCGCCGCCTCGTCATCGCCGGTCAGGACGACCACCTCGATGCCGCGCTCTGCGAGCCCGGCGACGGCCTCGTCCCAGCCCTCGCGGGGTTCGTCGCCCACCACGACGACGCCCTCGGCGCGCCCCTCGCGGCCGACGAGAATTGGCAGGCGGCCGAACCCGCGGGCGCGCTCGACCCGTTCGGCCAGGTCCGCACTCACTGTCCAGCCCTCCGCGTCGAAGCGGTCGGGGTGGCCGACCAGCACCTCGGACCCGTCGACGACGCCGCCGACGCCGTCCGGGTAACTCTCGAAGGACTCGACGGCCGCGTCATCGCTCCCGGTCTCCGCACCGTCGTCGTCCCGTTCGTCGGTCACACCGCCGTCCGTGCTGGCCGTGTCCGCGTCGGCGGCAGAGACGATGGCGTCGGCGACCGGGTGCGAGACCCGGCGTTCCAGCCGGGCGGCAGCGCCGAGGGCTGCCTCCGGGAGGTCGGCCTCGACGACGTGCATCTCGCCGGTCGTGAGCGTGCCCGTCTTGTCGAAGACGACGACGTCGACCGCGCGCAGGCGCTCGAAGACGGTCTCGTCGAAGACGACGATCCCCCGCCGGAGGGCCTCCTCGATGCTGGTGGCGACCGACAGCGGGCCGGCCAGTCCGAGTGCCCACGGACACGCGACGACGAACGTCGCCAGGAACGCGAGCAGTGCGGCCGTCGCCCCGACGAGGACGTACGCGCGGCGCTGGACGCCGTGTGTCGCGCTCTGGAGTTCCCAGACGGCCGTCACGAGGCGGTCGACGCTGCTCCCGGCGCCATCGCTGGCCTCCAGCAGTGCCGCGCCGTCGAGGACGACCGACCCGCCGACCACCTCGTCGCCGGCCGTTTTGAACGCCGGGAGTGACTCGCCGGTCACGACGCTCTCGTCGACGGTGCAGGTCCCCTCCCCGAGGACGCCGTCGACGGGGGCGCGTTCGCCCTCGCGGACCAGCACCCGGTCGCCCGCCTCGACTTCCTCGACTGGGACCGTCCGCGTCGGCCCCTCCGGGTGGACGACGGTGGCCTCGTCGACCTGTGCGACGGTCAGTTCGGTCAGCCTGTCCATCGCGCGCTGTTTGCTCAGCGACTCGTAGAAGACTGCCGCGACCACGGCCGCAGCGACCACAACCGTCAGGTCGAAGAGTACGTCGGTCCGGCCCGACAGACCGGCGGCGATGCTGTAGAGGTACGCAGCCACGACAGTCGTCGCGACGAGGAGGTTCGTGTCCGGTCGGCGCGTCTTCAGGCTGACGTAGGCGCCCCGGAGCAGCGGCAACCCCGTGAACACGAGGACGATGCCCGAGACGAGGGCGAACAGCCGGAGGGCGCCGTACCCGCCCCGCTGGTCGAAGCTGACGGTCCCGGAGTAGATGTCGAGTATCGGCCAGTCTACCAGCGCCGCGAGGTGGGTCGGGTAGAGCAGGGCGACGTAGGGCAGGAGGAGGAACGTGCCAAAGAGGACGCCCGCAGCGTAGCGATACCCCAGCATGTCCCCGAGTCCACGTTCGTCGTGGGGCGAGGGGTTGCGCTGGGCACCCGCAGCCGACCGCCTCGGGTCGGTCTCGACCAGTTCCTCCTCGCGGGGATACGCCGTGTACCCGGCACCAGTCAGCGCGTCGGCGAGGTCGCTCTCGGTTACTGTCCCGGGGACGTACTCGACCCGTATCGTCTCGGTGACGTAACTCGCCTCCGCCCCGAGCACCCCGTCGCGGGTCGTCGCAACCCCCTCCAGAAACGCCTCGCAGGTCGCCGAGTGCATCCCGTCGACGCGCAGAAACGTCCGCTCGCTATTGCTCTCGACGTCTCCATCGGCCCTGGTATCGCTCCTGGCGGGGCCGTCGCCACGCCGGTCGACTGCGAACGCTCCCATCACTCGAAGGTGGGGCCGGACAGTAATAAACCGGCCGCGTCGGTCCCGGAGTCCCCGGGAGTATGACCGGCCACGTCGGACCCGCAGTGGGGTAAGATTCACAGTCTGCGGTCCCGTATCGGTGGAACGTGAAGGCCCGCACGGCTGCCCTCGACGCGGTCGTCTTCGGCGTGGATATCCAGAGCGGTGACGTCCGGGGGGACTCGCCATCCTACGCGCTTGCAGTCATCGACGGCGAGTCAATCGAGCGCGACGTCGTCACGTACCGGAAGCTCCGCCGGCGCATCGAGAAGGAGCGGCCGGCCATCGTCGCCACGGACAACACCTACGAACTCGCCGAGGACAAGGACGCCCTGGTGTACCTCCTCCGGACGCTGCCCGACGGGACGAAACTCGTCCAGGTGACGGGCGGGACCGACCCCGAACCCCTCTCGCGGGTCGCCTCCCGCCACGGCGTCCCCTACGGCAAAGAGCCCATCCAGGAGGCCGAGGCCGCGGCCCGCCTCGCGGCAGCGAACGTCGGCCAGGAGGTCACCGCGTTCACCGACACCACCGAAGTGAAGGTCGCCCGCGGGCGCTCGACCGGCGGTGGCGGCTGGAGCGAGGACCGTCTCACCCGCCGGATACACGGCTCGGTCAAGCGCCGGACCCGCGAGGTCGAGTCCGCGCTGGCGGAGGCGGGCCTCGACTATGACCGGGAGGTCACCGAGAAGTACGGCGGCTTCGCGAACGCCGTCTTCACAGTCGAAGCGCGTCCCTCGGAGATTCCCGTCTCGGCCGAGCGGTCGGGCGACACGCGCGTCGAGATAGAGCGGGTCCGCCGGGACGGCATCGAGTTCCGCCCGCTGGCCAAGCGCCGGGATCCCGTTCTCGTCGGAGTCGACCCCGGGACGACGACCGCCGCGGCCGTCGTCGGCATCGACGGCGAGGTGCTGGACGCCTACAGCACGCGCACTGCCGACACGGCGGCGGTCATCGAGTGGATTATCGAGCGTGGCCGACCCATCCTCGTGGCGGCGGACGTGACGCCGATGCCCGAGACCGTCGAGAAGATCCGGCGGAGTTTCGACGCCGCCGGGTGGACCCCCGACCGGGACCTGCCCGTCGACACGAAGAAACACCGCACCCGCCAGCAGGGGTACGACAACGACCACGAACGCGACGCCATGGCCGCGGCACTGGCGGCGTTCGACGACCACGCCGAC
>PXSU01000139.1 GCA_003022745.1 Halobacteriales archaeon SW_9_67_25 | reverse complement strand
CGGACGAACTGGCGGGGGAACCCGCCGGCCCGGAACGACAGCACGAGGAACGGCTCCTCGTGGTCGAGACCCGTCGAGAGGTCCCGGACCGTGCCGGTCCCGTCGGGCGTGAGGTTGTGGAAATCGTGTTCGCCCGCCAGTGCGTCGAGCGCCCGGCGGGCACGGTGGACGGGCACCTCGGGGGCGTGCAGGAAGTAGGTGTACGCCCGGGAAACGGCGTCGTGGGTCGCGTGGAACTCCCCGGGCGCCTCGGCGCTCGCCCAGGCCCGCACGTCCGCCGGCAACTCGGCGTTCAGCGCCGCCGGAGTGAGCCAGGTCGGCGCCTCGAAGGCGACCGTCTGGGCGACCGCGGAGGCGCCGGCGTCGGTCCGGCCCGCCGCCGCGTACCCCGCCGGAGTATCCTGGTCCCCGGGGAGGATGTCGAGTCCACCGAGCGCGTCCAGGATGGCGTCCTCGACGGTGGGAACGTCGGACTGGCGCTGGAAACCGTGGTAGGGGCGGCCGTCGTAGGCGATGCGGTAGGCGCGCACGGCCGACACTCGGCCCCACGGACACTTAACGACTCCCGCCATCCACCCGCGGGCCGTTCGCGCTGTCCCGCCCGCGGCCCGCTACCGCCCGCTGTCGACCAGCCGAGCGTTCACTCCACCAGCGACTCGCCAGTCATCGCGGCCGGTTTCTCGACACCAGCCAGCGACAGAATCGTCGGGGCCAGGTCGGCCAGCGTCCCGCCCGGCCGGACGCGACGGCCGCCGGTCCAGTCGGCCGATTCCGTGGCGTCGGCCGTCGCAGTACCGGCCTCCCCGCCGGCTCCGGGCGGTGCCAGGTAGATGAACGGCACGGGGTTGGTGGTGTGGGCGGTGTGGAGTGATTCGGGCGTGCCCATGTCGTCGGCGTTGCCGTGGTCGGCGGTGACGAGAACGTGCGCACCGGCGGCCCGCATCGCCGCGACCAGTCGGCCGAGTTGCGTGTCGACGGCCTCGACCGCCGCGACGGCGGCCTCGAAGTCCCCGGTGTGACCGACCATGTCGGGGTTGGCGTAGTTGAGCACCACCACATCCGGATCGTCGGACTCGATGACCCCCACGGCGGTGTCTGTCACCTCGGCGGCGCTCATCTCGGGCTGGCGGTCGTAGGTCGGGACGTCGGGGCTGGGGACGATCTCCCGGGTCTCCCCCTCGAACGCCACCTCGCGACCGCCGTTGAGGAAGTAGGTGACGTGGGCGTACTTCTCGGTCTCGGCGATGCGCAACTGCGTGTGGCCGGCGTCGGCCAGGACCTCCCCGAGGGTGTCGGCGGGCTGGCGGGGCGGGAAGGCGACCGGCACGTCGAAGGTCCGGTCGTACTCGGTCATCGTCACCAGCCGGATGTCCGGCGGGTCCGTCTCGGCACTCCACGCCTCGGGCCGGATGTCGTCTCGCGGCTCCGCCGCTCGATTTCCCGCGGAGCGTCGCTCCGCGCCGTCCGCGAGCATCCGCGTCAGCTGGCGGGCGCGGTCGGCCCGGAAGTTGAAAAAAACCGCGGCGTCCCCGTCCGCGAGCGCGGGCCGGTCCGCGACCAGGGTCGGCGCGACGAACTCGTCGGTCTCGCCGCGGTCGTAGGCGGCCTCGACGGCGGCGACGGCCGAGTCGGCGGTGTGGTCGGCCACACGTCCGACGATGGCGTCGTAGGCACGCCCCGTCCGCTCCCAGTTCTCGTCGCGGTCCATCGCGTAGTACCGGCCCGAGACCGTGGCGACGTGGCCGGTTCCCTGGTCGGCAACGTGGGACTGGAGGTCCGCGAGGTAGCCGGCGCCGCTTTCGGGTGCGGTGTCCCGGCCGTCGGTGAAGGCGTGGGTGACCGCCTTGGCGCCACGTTCGGCCGCCAGGTCGATCAGGGCGTGGAGGTGTGCCTGGTATGAGTGGACGCCGCCGTCGCTGACCAGCCCGAGAAAGTGGACGCGGCCGCCGGTTTCCGCGGCGCGGGCGAAGGCGGAGTCGATGGCCTCGTTCTCGTCGATGGGGACGTCGTCGGGGTCCAGGTCAGGGGGGGAACGGCCCCGCCATCGCGCAATAGCGTCGGTGACGCGGGCAGACTCCTGTTTGACGACCCGGCCGGCGCCGATGTTGAGGTGGCCGACCTCGCTGTTGCCCATCTGTCCCTCGGGGAGGCCGACCCGGCGGCCGTGGGTTTCGAGGGTCGCGTGGGCGCCCACCCGCCAGTACCGGTCGACGTTCGGCGTCGCTGCGGCCGCGATTGCGTCCCGCACGCCGTCGTCCGGATTGCGCCCCCAGCCGTCGAGGATGACCAGGCCGACCTGCATACCGGTCGGTCGCGGTGACCGCCTACGACACTTTCGTTTCCGAGGCGTGGAATCCGGGAGTCGGGCGTCCCGAACACGGAAGTTATGTAGCCGGCCCGTCACCGTAGGCACATGCAGTCACAGCTCCTGTCGGACGAGCAGGCCGGACACATCGTCACGACCGCCAGGACGGCGACAGGGGATAGCCTGCGGTCGGTCACCTACTTCACGCGGTCCGATTTCGACCAGCTCTACCTGCGCGAGGACCTCGAACGCGACGCCGACCTCAACACGTTCGTCGGCCACGAGTGGCGCGGCTACCGGGAGACGGGCAACGCCTACCAGAACTCCGAACTCGGCCAGTACAAGTTTACCGTCCGTGCCTTCGAGAACGGCTACCTGCTCCGGGTCGCCGTCGACCGCAAGGGCGTGCTCATCACCACCGATGGGCTCTCGATGCAGAGTTACGAGGAGATTGCCGAAGCCCTGGCGCGGATGCTCGGCGAGTGGGGAGAGGACTGACCCGGGGACATGACACTCGACCCGGTCCACGTGGACGGCATCGCACGGCTGGCCACCCGGGTCACCGAGCGTGTCGACGAGACCGACCACAGCGACCTCGTCGAGCGCGCCTGGACGAACTTTCTCGACCCGCTCTACGCCGACGGCGACCCGGTTCTGGAACCGCTCGAGTCGGTCCAGCGCCACAAGGTGTCCATCGAGGACGTCGCGCTCGAACCCTCCCCCTTCGAGACCCAGCACGGCCTCGACGCGGGCACCATCAACCCGACGACGTTCAAGAACGGGCTGGTGCTCGACGTCTCACAGGCCGCGATGGCCGCCGTCCCCTCCGAGATCGAGTTACACCGCGCCCGGACAATCGTGATGACCGTCCACACGAACGACCCCAGCGTGGACGTCCACGACCCCGACTGGCGCCTCGACGACGAGGGGTACGCCCGCCGGCGGGTCCTGCACGCCCCCCGCGTCGACCGCTACGAGCAGACGGTCGTCCACGCGCTCGCGCTGTATCTCGCAGAGAGCGAGCACGCACTCGACCAGGCCGCGGTCGTCGACGACCTGCTCGTCCTCGACGGGCCCATCTATCCGACGGGCTTGCTGAAGTGGGGCGAGCGCGACCCCGAACTGCGCCGGTTGCTGACCGACGAGGAACAGCCCCGCGACGTGGTCGCGAACTACCTCGAACTGGTCGAGACGTTCGTCGAGCGCGAGGTTCCGCTCGTGGGCTTCGTCAAGAACAGCGCCTCGAAGGCCGTGACGCGGGCCCTGCGGGACGACCTCGGCGCCCCCTGGGTCGACGATGCCGCGTTCTTCCGGCGGGTGCTCGAACGCGTCGACGCGGAGGGCACCCCGAAGACCGACGCGCTCACGTTCACGAACTGGTTTCGCTCCCGTGTCGGGACCGACGGGATGCTCGCGGGCGACTCACCGGCAGTCGAGTGTGACCGCGCGCTCGACGCGACGGCCTACGAGGTTACCTTCTTCGCCGTCTACGACCCGCGCGACGAGCTGGTCTACCGGATCGAGGCACCCCACGCGTTCACCACCGACCCCGAGACGCGCGCGGCCCTGACCGGCCACCTGCTCTCGGAGATTGCGGGTGAACGCGGGCCACCCCGGCCGGTCGGGAAGGCCGACGAACTGGCCCGCATCGACCGCGAGGGCAAGCAGACACTCCGGCGGCGCATCGAACGCGAGTTCGACACCGACCGGCGGCGGACCTACGACGACAAGCGGTGGACCGCCGTCGAAGGGATGCTGTAGGACCTCCGTGTCTCCGACGCGGACCGGACACGCGGAAACAACAATTAATTAAACCGGTGCGCTATAGCCTTCTACATGAACCGAGACGCCATCGCCATCGGCGTTGCGTTGCTGCTGTGGCTCGGGTTCATGGGTTTTTGGATTGCCGACCTCACTACTCTGGGCTCGCCCGCAGTGCTCGCGGCGTTCGTGCTGACGGTCGTCGTGGTACTCGCCCACTACGCCGGGGGGACGGGCTGGGAGCCCACCGAGGACATCTCCCAGCAGGTCCTCGAACAGCGTGCCAAGTCGGTCCCGGAGACCGAGTTCCCCGAGCCGATGAACCGCTCGATCGGCGGTGGCGGCGCTGCGGGTGCTATCGGCGCCGGTGCCGAGGGGGAACTCGCAGAGGGCGAAGCCGACGAGAAAGAGGGATTCGATCCCGACGCTATCGCAGAAGACGAAATCGAGGTCTACGAGATCGAGTTCGCCAAAGCGGGAGAGACCATCGAGATCGCCAACAACGAGAACATCCTCGATGTCGGCGAAGAGCGGGGCTGGGACCTGCCCTACGCCTGCCGCGAAGGGCAGTGTCTCTCGTGTTCGGGCCACATCGAAGAAGGGCCCGCACAGGAGTACATCCAGCACAGGCAAAACGACACGCTCAACGAGGACGAGATGGAGCGTGGCTACTGTCTGACCTGCACCGCCTACCCGACCGCCAGTTTCACCCTGGAGACCGACGAGTCGCCCTGATACTGTCGGCTATACGCCCGTGAGTAATTATAGATAGTCAAGGCGAATACCCCCGCCTTCCCGTGAGGGACGAGTGTTCCGACCGTTCAGGTCAGAGCCGAGGAACGAACAGGCGGGGGATGAAGCCGACATGGTGGGAATCCGACCACCGTTCACAGGCTTGCCGAGTTTCCCACGCGAACATTTAAGCGGCAGGCCGCCCTATCAGGAGTTAGGAACCGGTCGGAACGGAGCGGATTCCGTCCCGTCCTACAGAGGCGGCCTGTCCGCCCACAGCAATGAGACAATCTCTGGAACGTGGTCACGAACGTCGGATGCTCGAACCGTCCGAAACGTAGTGACTGTGTTGCGAACTTCCGCTACCGTGAACTCCGCTGACGCCTGCTGGCGTCCCCGTGGCTAAAACAACACGTGGACGCCAAACACGGCTGAGGATACACGTAACGGCGGCTTGGCACTGCCAGCAGTCCCACCCGCCCAGACCATGAGCATCCCACCGGATTCCCACCGTGGCGATGCTCGGTGGGACTGCAAACCTGAAACTCCCAAACGCGGTGCGGTCGGGATTCCTCCCGCCTTCAGGCGGAGGAGGATGTCAATCGCTGTCTGTTACGGGTGCGTGAGGGCGGCTAGTTCAGCGGATAGAACGCCTGGTTCCGGACCAGATGGTCGGGGGTTCAAATCCCTCGCCGCCCGTACAGCGAACGCAGTGAGCGAACCGGCAGCGAGGACTTTGAACCCGGGGAGTCGCAGCCCGCCCAACAGAGTGAGCAGGACCGTCTCCACTCGGTTCAAATCCCTCGCCGCCCGTGAGTTCTGCCGAGCGAAGCGGGGCGAACGAACGACACGAGAGGGATCTGAGTTCGATTGTCACTTTCCCTATTAGTCATTAGGTATATAGTCAGGCTGTCAAACATGATCCCGAGTGCAATCACGACGAATGCGATAGAGGCCGGAATGGCATACCAGACAGCATCGAATTCAAGTACATACCGTCCATCCCCGTCGCTGACCGGCGACCGGACGCCACAAGCAGGATATGACAATACAAAATATAGATATAGAGAAAAATGAATACGCTCATCCGCCCACCACCCCGGCCCGGTGCGCCACCGGAGGAATGCGTGCTTCGGGAACGACGACCCGGGGCGACCGGAAGCGTTCGACGAGGACGAAAGCTATGCGTAGCCTACCGGGACTGCTCTGCTCGCTCGCTGACGAGAGCACGAACACCGGGGGGTCACTCCGGCGGCTGGAGCGTCCCGGTGATGGTGCCGTAGACGCCGAAGATACCAGATTTCGCAGACGTCCCCGTCGAGGTCCCCGGGGAACGAGCGGTTGAGGTCCGTCCCGGTGTACCGCACGCCGTTCCGGAGGGCGGGTTCGTTGGCGACGACCGGCTGGACAGTTTTTGGACGGGAGGCGACTCGAACCTTGGAGGCGATCGGGTCACTCGCCGGTGGTCGGCCGGGGTGGCTCCGGATACGATTGAGTCCCGCTGTGGCTGTTGCGAGCGACGAGCTCGACAGTCGAGGACAGTTTCCCCTGCCAGTACTCGCTCGATTCCTCGTAGTACAGAACGGTGAGGTCGAGACAGGCGTAGAGCAGTTCGTTCGAGCGGAACCGGTACCGCTGGCTGCTGGGGCCTGCCTCCGCCGGCGGGTCCGACCGGAGGTGGTGCTGATAGAACAACAGCCCGCCGGGTCGGAGCGCAGCCTTCAGATCGCCCAGTCGGTCGAGCGTCCCGAAGAAACTGACCGTCACGATGTCGTAGTGTGTCTCCGGATAGAGAAGAGTGTGAAAACAGCACAGGCACAGCGGGGCACGACGCTGCGCGGTCGGCTCGACCGGGCGCGCCGGCACTGTCAGTCGGGGAGCGCGGCCGCGAGTTTCTCGACGGGGTGGGGCGGTTCGTCGTCGTACTCGTCGTGTTCGAGCAGTTGTGACCGGCAGGACGCCCCGGGGGCGACGACCTCGTCGCCGGACGAATCCTCGACCTGGTCGAACAGCAACTCCCCGATAGCCGTACTCATCGAGTAGTGCTCGGCCTCGTAGCCGAACGAGCCGGCCATCCCACAACAGCCCGAGTCCAGCGGGTCCACTTCGTAGCCGGCCCGCCGGAGCAGGCCGACGGCGTGGTGGTCGTTCCCGACCGCGGTCTGCTGGCAGTGGCCGTGGTAGGTCAGCGTCTCCGCCGGGGCCTGGAAGTCGATGTCGGCCCCGAGGCCCAACCGGTCGAGGTACTCACAGACGCCGTAGGCGCTGGCCGCGACGGCCTCGACGTCCTCGCCGGAGAGCAAATCGAGGTAGTCGAGCTGGTACATCACCGCATCGGAGGGCTCGACGGTCACGACGTCCCAGCCCTCGCGTACCCGCGGCGCGAGCGCGTCGACGTTCCCGCGTGCCGTCTCGCGGGCGTGATCGAGCATGCTCTTCGAGAAGGCGGGCCGGCCACTGTCGCTCACCTCCTCGGGCACTTGCAGGTGGACGCCGGCCGCCTCCAGAACCCGGACGGCCGCCTTCCCGACGTCCGGGTGGCTGTAGTTCGTGTACGGGTCGGCCACCAGGAGCGCCCGGTGGTCCGCCGCCTCGCGCGGGACCTGCGGGCCGCCTCGCGCGTCCCACCAGTCCCGGAAGGTCGTCCGGTGGAACGCGGGGAAGGTCCGCTCGCGGGCGATACCGACCGTCTTCTCCATCAGCCAGCCGACACCCGGCAGGTTCATCGCCCAGTTCGAGACGGGGGCGAAAGTGCTCCCCAGCGAGAGTACGTCCTCGACGTTGGCAAACATGCGATCCCGGACGGTCAGCCCCTCGCGCTGGTGGTACTCGTGGACGACCTCCGCCTTGAGTTTGGCCATGTCGACGCCGCTGGGACAGTCGTGCTTGCAGCCCTTGCACCCGACACAGAGGTCCAGCACCTCGTGGACGAACTCCTCGGAGAAGGGGTCCTCTGGCAGGTCGCCGTTCATCGCCGCCCGGAGCATGTTCGCCCGGCCCCGGGTGGACGTAATTTCCTCCTCGGCGGCGCGGTAGGTGGGACACATCACGCCCCCCGTGGTGTCCTGGTGGCCGGTACAGCCCGCACAGCCGTGACAGAGCTCGACCATCCCCTGGAAGCCGTTCTCGTTGTCCCACGACAGGACGGGCTCGAAGTCGGCGTCGAAGGCGTAGTCGGGGTCGTACCGGAGGTCCTCGTTCACCGCGACCGGGTCGTCCTGGGGGAAGACGACCTGCCCGGGGTTGAGCAGCCAGTCCGGGTCGAAGGCCGTCTTCAGCGCGTGGAACGCCTCCCAGAGCCGGTCGTCGTAGAGTTTCCGGTTCCACTTCGTCCGGGCCCTGCCGTCGCCGTGTTCACCCGAAACGCTGCCGCCGTACTCGATGACGAGCTCGGTCACCTCGTCGGCGATCTCTGCCATCGCCTCGACGCCAGCCCCCTCTTTCAGGTTCAGGAGTGGCCGGATGTGCAACACGCCCGGCCCGGCGTGGGCGTAGTAGGAGGCGAACGTGTCGTACTCGTCGAACAGCGCCTGGATGTCCGCGACGTACTCGGGGAGGTTCTCGGCCGGGACGGCGGTGTCCTCGACGAACGGCCAGTGTTTCTCGTCGCCGGTCCGCGACAGCAGGATCGGCAGCCCCGCCTTGCGC
>PXSU01000138.1 GCA_003022745.1 Halobacteriales archaeon SW_9_67_25 | reverse complement strand
CTGGTCGGTTCCGGTCCGCTTCTGGAGGTAGTCGGTGACGCCCGCCGAGATGGCGTCGCTGGCGATCTCCTCGCTGCCCTTGCCGGTAAAGAGAACAAAGGGCAACTCGGGTGCCTCGTCCCGGACCGCGTCGAGGAACGCCAGACCGTCCATCGCAGGCATCTGGTAATCGCTGACGACACAGTCGACACCCCCGTCGAGCCGGTCCAGCGCCGCGTCCGGGTCCGTCTCAGTGACGACCTCGAACCGGCGGTCCGCCCGCTGCAGAAAGGTCGCCGTGATGTCGAGCACGTCGGGGTCGTCGTCGACGTGCAGTACCGTGATATCCTCCCCGGCCGATAGCGCCGTCCCTGCTGAGAGTGACATGGCAACTCCGTTAGGGTGTCCATGGTGAACGACCGGTATAAGTACCCGGGGCGCCGGTGTCGGGGACAGACATCAGCACGGACGCCTCCGGCCGGTCACACACCCGTCCCAACTCGCAACCTCTTTGAGGCCGACCGCCCGACGGACGATATGCTGATCACCGTCTCGGGACCCGCCGGCAGTGGCAAGAGCACGCTCGCTGCCGACCTCGCCGACCGGCTGGGGTACGAGCACGTCTCCGGGGGCGACATCTTCCGCGAAATCGCCGCCGAGCGCGGGCTCTCACCGCTGGAACTCAACAGGCTCGCCGAGAAGGACGACGAGATCGACCGCGACCTCGACCGGCGGTTGCGCTCGACGGCCCGCGAGCGCGACGACCTCGTCCTCGAATCCCGGCTCGCGGGCTGGATGGCCGGGGAGTACGCCGACCTGCGCGTCTGGCTCGACGCGCCCGTCGACGTGCGGGCCGCCCGGATCGCCGACCGCGAGGACAAACCGACCGACCAGGCCCGCGAGGAGACCACTGCTAGAGCCGACAGCGAGGCGTTGCGCTACCGGGAGTACTACGGCATCGACATCGAGGACCTGCGTATCTACGACCTCGTGGTGAACACCGCCCGGTGGGGCCCCGAGGGCGTCGTCGACCTCGTCCACGACGCCGTCGGGAGCTACGACCCCGGGACTGACGAGGGCAAGAACCCGGTGACCGGCGTCGCCTACGCACCAGGTCGCGGCCTGGGTGCGCGACGCCGCCGCCGACGCGCTTGCCGACGGGCACACCACTCCCGAGGGGGACGCTTCTGCGCTCGACCGGGTCGCCCACGGCGGCACCCTGGACCCGAAGGTCACGGGCGCGTTGCCGATGCTGCTCGGCGACGCGGCGCGGTGTGCCCAGGTCTTCGACGACGCCGCCAAGGGGTACGTGGCGGTCCTCGAACTCCACGGGCCCCTGCCCGCGGACTTCGAGGCGACCCTCGCGGAGTTCGAGGGGGAGATTTACCAGAAACCGCCACGAAAGAGCGCGGTCAGGCGGGAGACCCGCGTCCGCGAGATCCACGCTCTCGACGTACTCGACTGGCGCGGGCAACGGGCGTTGCTCCGCGTGACCTGCGAGTCCGGTACCTACGTCCGGAAACTCTGTCACGACCTCGGGCTGGCGCTGGGGACTGGCGCACACATGGGTGACCTGCGACGCACGGCGGCGGGCACCTTCGACGACGCCGGGCTGGCGACGATGGAGGCGTTCGTCGACGCGCTCGCCTTCTGCCGGGAGGGTGACCCCGGGCCGCTCCGGGAGGTCGTCGCGCCCGCCGAGCGGGCCCTGGAGGGTCTGCCCCGCGTCACTATCGCCGCGAGTGCCGCACGCGAGGTCGCGGAGGGGGCACCGGTCTACGCGCCCGGCGTCCTCGATACCGCGGCGGCCGCCGGTGCCGGCACGGTCGGGACACCCCCACCGGCGCCGACCGGTGACGGCGAGTTCGTTGCCTGTTTTACCCCCGACAGTGCTGCCGTCTGTCTGGGCCGGTGTGTCGCCGATCCCGGGAGCGAGTCCGGGGTCGTCGTGGACATCGAGCGGGTCCTCGTCTGACAGTGACTGCTGCTGTGGTGTGGTCACTTTCTTACGTCCGACGGGCAACTGTACTACCAGAGACGATGACCGATTCGCTCCCTCCCGTGTACGGTGGCGAGATACTCCACGTACACCTTGACACCGGCGAGACGGAAGTCGAGGAGATCGACCCCGCAGACGCCCGGCGGTTTCTCGGCGGCAACGGGTTCGTCGCCAAGCAGGTTGCCGAGCACGTCCCGGTCGAGGCCGACCCGCTGGACCCAGGGAACGTCCTCGCGATGGCGGTCGGCCCGATGAACGCCACGCCCTTCCAGTCGACCTCCCGTGGCGTTCTCGGGTTCGTGAGCCCGATGACGAACGGCTTTTTCGACTCGACGTTCGGCGGCACGCTGCCACGCGCACAGAAGACGACCGGCTTCGAGGTCGTCGTCCTCCACGGCCGGGCCGAAGACCTCTCGTACGTCCTCGTCGACGGCGACGGCGCCGAGGTCGAGCCGGCCGGGGACCTCGCCGGCATGGAGACCTACGGGACCTGCGAGGCGGTCCGCGAGCGCGAGGGGGTGGGCTACGACACCCACGTCCTCGCGAACGGGCCGGCCGGCGAGAACGAGGTGCGCTACGCCTGCCTCCTGCACGACTCGGAGATCCGCGAGGGCGTCGCCGGGCGCGGGGGTAGCGGCGCCGTGCTGGGCTCGAAGAACGTCAAAGCCATCGCGGTCCAAGAGGGAGAGTTCGAGCCCGAGCCTGTGGGCGACTTACAGAGCCGGAGCGTCCAGCAGATGGGGCGGCTGATGGAGGACACCGAAATGCTCCAGGAGTACGGGACCGCGGGGCTGGTGAATCCGATACACGAGATGGGCAAACTCGGCCAGCGAAACATGCAGACCGAGCAGGCACGCCCCGGAGAGGCCGAAGCGATCAGCGGCGAGACGCTCAGATCCGAGTACGTCACCGAGGACACCACCTGTGCGAACTGTGCGGTCAAGTGCGGGAAGCACGTCTCCGTCGAAGCCGAGGGTGTCACCGGGGCCAAGATCCCCGAATTCGAGTCGCTGTTCGGGACCGCCACCATGCAAGGTGTCTACGACATCGAGCGCGTCATCGCGGCCAACGACCGCTGTGACCGCCTCGGGATGGACACTATCTCCTGGGGCGTCACGGTCGCTTTCGCCCGGGAGTGTCACGAGAAGGGACTGCTCGACGAGGACGCCTCTCCCCACCTGACCTTCGGCGACGCCGACGGGCTGGTCGAACTCGCCGGCAAGACCGCCCACCGCGAGGGGTTCGGAGACGACCTCGCCGAAGGGTCGTTCCGGCTCGCGGCGTCGCTGGCCGACGACGCAACGCGGTACCTCTACGGCACGAAGGGCCTGGAGTTCGCCGCACACTCGGCGCGCGGACTCAAGGGGATGAGCATCGGCTAC
Source organism: Halobacteriales archaeon SW_9_67_25 (assembly GCA_003022745.1). GTDB lineage: Archaea > Halobacteriota > Halobacteria > Halobacteriales > Haloarculaceae > SW-9-67-25. Next base: position 6,176 of record PXSU01000138.1, on the reverse strand, counting down.
GCCACCGCCACCCGCGGTGGTTCCCACCACGACACCCGGCCGACGCTGCAGTACGACGGCCACCACGACGAGACGACCGAGGGGACGCCGGCCTTCGCCGCCCGCAGCCAGCACTTCACTGCGCTGGGCGATTCGCTGACACAGTGTCGGTTCGTCAGCGAGGGCGGGTGGGGCCCCCGCATCAATGACAACTACCGGGAGGCGATCGAACTCGCGACAGGCTGGGACCTCTCGCTCGAAGCGGTCGAACGCGTCGGCGAGCGGGTCTACAACCTCGAACGGCTCATCAACGTCGCCCGCGGCGTCGCCGACCGCGAGAGCGACACGCTCCCGTACCGCGTACAACACGAGCCTATCCCGGACGGCCCCTCGGAGGGGATGTACTGTCCGCCGGCGGAACTCGACACGATGCTCGATGAGTACTACGAGTACCGGGGCTGGAACGGGAACGGCCATCCGACGACGGAGACCGTCGAGCGCCTCGACCTGGAAGACGTGGCGACGGCCCTCTCGGAGTGATGGAGGTCGAACTCCGGCTGTTCGCCACGGTGCGTGCGGCGGTCGGCCAGCGCACTCTCACCCGCGAGTGTGACCCGGACACGACCGTCGCGGAACTGCTCGCCGCCTTGGAGGAGGACTATCCGCCACTGGACGGACGGCTCCTCGACGGGTCGGCGGTCGCCGGTGGCGTCACCGTGTTGCGCAACGGCACTCACGTCACACACTTCGAGGGTCCGGAGACGGCACTCGCTGACGGTGACGCCGTCTCGATTACGCCACCCGTCACCGGGGGATGACCGTGGCAACTGGTCTGTCACCCGTCACCGGGGGATGACCACGGGTGTCTTCCCGACTGGAGCGTGGGACTGATCTTTGTCCCCGACGAACCCGGAGGTGATGGTCGACCCGCCGCCGCTGGACCGCTGGGACTACGCCGCCGGCGCGAGCGTGCTCGGGGTACTGGTCTTCGCGTACGTCATCTACCCGCACACCCTCGTGCAGTACGGCGCCTGGCTGACGGTCTTCACCATCTGGATGGCCTGGTTCGTCTTCTACGGCGTCAAGTGGGTCTACTCCGAGGACCAGCAGCGGCCGGGATAGTGTCCGAGCCTACGGCTTTTCTCCCGCAGGCACGAATCCGGCAGGGACGACAGACGACGCCGCGGGCCTCGATCCGGACCCGCCGCCGGAGGCATACCCGGACTGGCCGGCCGGGGCCGGGTTTAGGAACATACTTCCGACTCGGTGCCCCACCGGAAGGTATGGACACCTACACGGTCAGCGGTCGGTGGCAGGCACGCGACGGCTGGCAGCCCTTCGAGAAGGAGCTGGCGGCCGAGAACGAGGACGTCGCCGTCGAGCACGTCTACGCCGACTTCGGCTCGAAACACGGGCTGAAGCGCACGCAGGTCGACATCACGGAGGTCGAGACATGAGCCTCGGTGGCGGCGGCGAGTCGCAGTTGCAGGAACTGGCCCAGCAACTCGAGGCTCTCGACGAGCAACGGGAGGCACTCGAGACGGAAATCGAGGCGTTGCGGGCCCGCCAGGCGGCCATCGACGAGGCCATCGAGGCGATCGGGGAACTCGAAACGGGAGCGACGGTCCAGGTCCCGCTGGGCGGGGGCGCCTACACCCGCGCCACCATCGAGGACGCCGACGAGGTCGTGGTCGAACTGGGCGGGGGCTACGCCGCCGAGCGAGACCAGGCGGGAGCCGCCTCGACGCTCGAGTCGAAAAAGGAGACAATCGACGGGCGCGTCGACGAGGTCCAGTCGGAGATTGCCGACCTCGAAAGCGAGACCGAGCAACTCGAGGAGCGCGCCCAGCAACTCCAGGCCCAGCAACTCCAGCAGGCACAACAGCAACGCCAGCAAGACGAGTAGGCGATGTTCGACGGACTGAAGGACAAACTCGAATCGTTCGCCAGTGACGTCGAGGACGACGCCGACATCGAGGCGGCCGAGGGCGAGGACGCCACCGAACCCGCGGACGTCGGGGTGACTGCCGGGGCCGGCGAGGCCGAGAGCGTGAGCGTGGACGCGGGTGGAGACGCCGGGGAACCGGCGGCTGGCCCCGACGACGAAGCCGACGAGGGGCGGGGGTTGACCGAACGCGCGAAGCTGCTGGCTACCGGTAAGACTGTCATCGACGAGGACGACCTGGCAGCCCACCTCGACGAACTGGAGTTCGCACTCCTTGGCAGTGACGTCGAGTTGAGCGTCGCCCAGGAGATACTCGAGGGTGTCGAGGCGAATCTCGTCGGGCAGACCCGCCGGCGTCTCTCGAGTACGGGCAACCTCGTGCGCGACGCGGTCAGGGAGTCGGTCTACGACGTCATCGACGTCGGCCAGTTCGACTTCGAGGAGCGGATCGCCGCGACGGAGAAACCCGTCGTCATCATCTTCACGGGCGTCAACGGCGTCGGCAAGACGACGACCATCGCCAAGCTCGCCCACTACCTCGGCGAGCGGGGCGTCTCGTCGGTGCTCGCGAACGGCGACACGTTCCGGGCGGGCGCAAACGAACAGCTCGAAGAACACGCCGACAACCTCGACAAGAAGGTCATCTCCCACGAGCAGGGTTCGGACCCGGCAGCGGTCATCTACGACGCCGTCGAGTACGCCGAGGCCAACGACGTCGACGTCGTGCTGGGCGACACCGCGGGTCGCCTGCACACCAGCGACGGCCTGATGGACCAGCTGGAGAAGATCGACCGGGTCATCGACCCCGACATGACGCTGTTCGTCGACGAGGCCGTCGCCGGCCAGGACGCGGTCAACCGCGCCCGCGAGTTCGACGACGCTGCGGCCATCGACGGGACTGTCCTCACGAAGGCCGACGCCGACCAGCAGGGCGGAGCCGCTATCTCCATCGCCCACGTGACGGGCAAGCCCATCCTCTTTCTGGGCACCGGCCAGGACTACGACGACATCGAACCGTTCGACCCCGAGCGTATCGTCGACGCGCTGCTCGGCGGGGACTGATACGGATTGCTGTATCCAGGTCGACCGCACGAAGTCATTGTACAGTATCAGCTCCCCATCCCGGTCTGGACGTTCAATGCCTTCCGGAGGAGCTGGTTGAACCCCATCGAGCAGAGGAAGTACCAGACCAGCCAGACTTGGACCGGGCCGACGACCGCGGTCCGCCAGGTCGCGACCTCACCCACCAGCGGCAGCACCATCACCGGCTCGCTGGCCGTGATGCCCACGTCCAGAACCATCCAGTACAGCCACAGGAACACCGGGATGGTCAGGAGCATGATCCAGACCATCGGGCGGAACTGCGCTTTGAACATGCCGACGTTCTCCGACATCATCTCCATCTGTTCCTCGCGGATCTTCTCGAGTTCCTCCTCGTCGCCGGCCTCCTTGGCGCGCTTGCGGCGCTTCTGGAGTTCCTTGTTTTTCTCCTGGTAGTTGCCCATGACGCTGGTGTCCATCAGGGCGTCCTGGAGGATGGTCGTGTACATGCCCGTCATCATCGCCAGCACCATGATGACGATGTAGAAGGGGAGCGCGGCGTCGAGCGGTCCCATGAAGATGTCGACGACCCCGCCGATCCGTGCACGGATCGAGGGCAACGAGTACCCGGCGAACAGCCCGAGGACGCCCAGACCGGCGATCTTGTCGTACTTGGTCCAGGAGACGTCGCCGTCGCCGTCGCCGTCGCTCGGGGCCGGGTCGGCCTCGTCGAGTGCGTCGCGCACCCCGTCGGGGTCGTCAACGACGAACCCGGCCCCGCCGGCGTCGACGAGGAGCCCCTTCTCGATGAGCCGTCCCCACTGTCCGCTGGAGATGTCGTCGCTGACGTCGCTCCAGGTGACCGTCCCCTGCTCCTCGGCGACGTCGAGGACTGTCGAGAGAGCGTCGGTCATCTCCTTTCCCTCCCTCGCGAGGTCGTCTATCTTGCGTTCCGTTGCTGGCATTGTCGGTCCGGTACGCGATTGACGCTAATCAACTTTTTACTCTGGGTGCGTGCCCGTGGCCCGGACACAGCCGGCGTCTCCCGCGGACACGCGACACTCGTGGCCATCAGCCGGCCCGTTCGTCGATGGCTGCGCTGATGTCCGCCCACACGCCATCGGGGGACTGCTCGCCGTCGATGGCAACGAAGCCCTCGTGGTCGCGGTAGTGCTCGACGACGGGTGCGGTGTTCTCCTCGAAGACGTCCAGGCGGTTCTCGACGGCCTCGCGGTTGTCGTCCTCGCGCTGGATCAACTCGCCACCGCACTCGTCGCAGACGCCGGCCTCCTCGGGCCGGTCGAACTCGACGTGGTAGTTCGTTCCACAGCCCTCACAGACCCGCCGGCCGGTGAGCCGTTCGATCAGTTCCTCCCGAGCGACCTCCAGGACGAGGACGACGTCGAGGTCGGTCACGTCTGCCAGCGTCTCGGCCTGGGCGAGGTTGCGCGGATAGCCGTCGAGAACGAACCCCTCGGCCCCGGAGAGGGCCTCCTCGACGATGGCGTCGACCACCGCGTCCGGAACGAGGTCGCCGGCCTCCATGTACGCCCGCGGCGTGTCGTACTCCGTGTCCATGTGGCTGATGTCCATGTCCTTGTTCGACCGGAGTGCGTCGCCGGTGGTGACGTGCTCGATCCCGTACTCCTCCGCGATGCGGGCGCTCTGTGTCCCCTTGCCCGCACCGGGCGCCCCGAGAATCAACACCTGTGGTGCGCTCATGGGTGGTGGTATCCCGCTGACGGTTAAATGGTTGTCCAAACGTGCCCGGGCAGACACCCTCGCCGGCAGGCCCGGCGCAGTTTCCAAAGTCCTTAGCCGCCGACTCCCGAACGGTCGAGCGATGGATCACCTGCTCGTGCGCGCCGCCCGGGGGGAGTGGACGGAGCGCCCGCCGGTCTGGCTGATGCGCCAGGCCGGCCGGCACATCCCCGAGTACCGCGACATCCGCGAGGAGTACTCCTTCCTAGAGGCGATCAAGACGCCGGCGGTCGCGGAGGAGATCACCCTGCTGCCCTGGGAGTACTACCGTCCCGATGGCGTGGTGATGTTCTCCGATATCCTCACCGTCCTCGAACCGCTTGGGTTCTCGTATCACATCGAGAGCGGCGTCGGCCCGGTCGTCGAGAATCCGATTGGGGGGCCGGGCGACTGCGACCGCAGCCACGACGACGTCGCGCGCGAACTCGACTACGTCGGCGAGTTGCTGGTGCGACTGAACGAGCGCGTGGGCTCGGAGACGGCCGTGATCGGGTTCGCGGGCGGACCGTTCACGCTGGCCTCATATGCGGCCGCCGGCGGGCCATCGAGGACCAACATGCCCCTCCGGAAACTCCGGGCGCGCGACCCGGAGGCCTTCCGGACGCTCCTCTCGTCGTTCGCGGACGTCGTCCGGGACTACCTCGCGTTCCAGATCGAGAAGGGCGCGGACGTCGTCCAGTTGTTCGACACCTACGCCGGGGTACTCCCGCCCGAGGAGTACCGGGAGTTCGTCCTGCCGCTCCACCGCGAGATACTGGCGGACCTCGGGGCACCCTCCATCGTCTTCGTGCGCCGGATGGGGGGACGGCTGGACCTGCTGGCCGACAGCGGCGCGGACGTCGTCGGCCTCGACTGGACGGTCGGGATGGGCGAGGCCCGCGAACAGCTGGGGGACAGGCCAGTCCAGGGCAACCTCGATCCCTCCTACCTGTTCGGCGACCCGACCTTCGTCCGCGAGCGGACCCGCGAGATCATCGACGCTGCGGGATCCCGGGGGCACATCCTCAACCTCGGCCACGGCGTCAACAGGGACACCCCCGTCGAGAGCGTGCGGGCATTCGTCGAGACGGCCAAGTCGGTGGAGCGTGAGCAGTAGACAGAGCACCTATCTCCGTCCGAGTACGTAGACCAGTTACCACAGACCCCATGAGCGAGCATCGACCGCTGAGCGACACTCCCGAGACAGTCCAAGTGTTGCACGTCGACGACGAGCCGGGACTTGCCGACCTGACAGCGGAGTACCTGCAACGGGAGAACGACCGGCTGACGGTCGAGACGGCGCCTCCACGGCCGGACGGTCCGCGCAACGGAGAGCGAGGCAGGCGGGGCGCGCTTCGAAGTCACCGAGTTCGAGGCGGAGGCCCCACCCTCAAGGAGCGCAGGGCTTCCGGCCCCCGGCGCACGCACAAGCGAGTAGGGTGGGGAGGAAGCCGACACTCTACTGAACAAC
>PXSU01000137.1 GCA_003022745.1 Halobacteriales archaeon SW_9_67_25 | reverse complement strand
ATCCTCATGGAGGGGCTGACGCCGCTGTCTGAGTCCATCCGCGATACGATGACCCAGCGCTTCGAGGACCGCGACTTCGCGGTCGGCCTGGACTCGGCGATCCTCATCGGTCACGAGTCGACCATCGCCGCCAGCCTCATCGCCGTCCCGGTCGCCATCCTGCTGATGATCGTCCTGCCCGGGAACAACGTCCTCTGGGGTGTCGACCTGGCGACGTTCCCGTTCTTCTTCGCAATGATGGTCCCGCTCATGGACGGCGACGTCGTGAAGATGGTCATCACCGGCGTCATCCTGATGATCCCGATGCACTACATCGCGGGTGCGGTCGCGCCGCTTTTGACCGACGCCGCACAGAGTGCCGACTTCGACCTCGGTGAGGCGTCGCTGATCACCTCGCCCGTCGCGGACGCAGGCACCCCCGCCACGGGCATCTTTGCGTTGCCCGGCCAGGCTCTCGGTCTCAGCGGCGCCTACCTCAGCCTCGCCGTCGGCGTCGTCTCGATCATCGCGCTGTGGCTGGCCCTGCGCCTCTGGCCGCGCAGGATGTACGTCATCGCGGGCGCCTCGCCCGAGAAGGCCGACGAGATGGTCCAGCGCCGCCACATGGGCGGCAAGGCGGGCGTCCTCCCGACAAAAATCGGCGACCCCATCGACCCCGACGACCTGGCCGACGAGGTCGCCGAGTCCGACTGACGCCCACGACACGGGAGTCCGTTTCGGCGGTCACACCGCCCGGTCGCTCGCCCGGGCGCTCTCGCGAGTGCTGACTGGGCCGAGAGATTTGTATGCGTCCACTCCGAAGGCCGCCACATGGAATACAGCACGCGCTTGCCGGCGGCCCACCTCGGGGGCGAGGCACTGCCCGCCCTCGAAGAGACGCTCCTCTCGGACTGTACGTCACCCCGGCTGGAGGTCGAACTGGACCACGGCCCGGTCACGTACACCTACTCCTCACTCGCGGAGATCCGCGAGGACGCGACGCTGCCCGGCGTCGTCAAGTCCTTCGAGGTGTCCCTCTCGGCACACGAGGGGGAGGCCGACCTCGTGGCCGACGACCGGGACAACGAACTCCGCCTGCGACTGACGGGCGACCGCGAGTGGGTCGAGTCCAAGCGGCGTGCCATCGAGGGCTTTTTCCGCTCGCACGGCGCGACCGTCCGGACGTTCCTCGAACGCTACATGGCCTTCTGTCTGGGATTCGTGGCGACCGGGCTGGGGCTGGCACTCTACTACAGCGGCGTCGGGGCCGACCTCGGCATGGGGTCACCCGTCGATTCACTACTCTTTGGCAGCCTGGCGCTCATCGGCGGCGGCGTGTTGCACCTCCTGTTGAACGTCGTCTACCCCTACGCCGCGCTCGTCACCTCCGCGCGTGCGAACAGTTGGCTCGTGTATCTCCGGCGGTAGCCACGTTAGTCGTACGGATTGCGCAGCCGCTCCAGCAGTTCCCCCATCGTCAGGTCCCCGTCGTGGTCGCCGGCCATCTCGCGCTCGACGGCCGTCCGCACCAGGTCCTCGACGCCGTCGTACTCCTCCTCGCTTTCGGCCACGGTCTGCCACTCCTCGTAGGTGACCTCGTCGACACGGACGGTCACCTCCCTGTCCGTCATGGGTCGTCGGCCTCGCCCTCGGCCAGCATGGCCTCGACGTCCGCGAGCGTCTCGGCGGCCAGGGCCCGCTCGGCCAGTTCCGCGGCGCGGTCGGTGTCGGTCTCGGCCACGCGTTCCTTGACGGCGGGGACGGTCACGGCGCTCATGCTCAGTTCGTCGAACCCCAGGCCGACGAGCAGTTCCGTAAGGGCGGGGTCGCCGGCCATCTCGCCGCACATCCCGACCCAGGCGCCCGCGTCGTGGGCCGGGGGTCGTGCAGGTCGGCCACGCGCTCGTCGCCGCGGTCGGCCGCCATCAGGTACTGGGTGAGGTCGTTCGTCCCGACCGAGAGGAAGTCCACCCGGGCGGCCAGTTCCCCCGCGAGAAGGGCCGAGGCCGGCGTCTCCACCATGACGCCCAGTTCCGGCACCCGGTATGGAACCCCCTCATCCTCCAGGGTCGCGGCAACTGCCTCCACTCGCGCCAGCAGATCGTCCAGTTCCTCAACGGTTGCGACCAGCGGGAACATCACCGCCGGTCCCTCGCCGGCGTCGGTCGCCGCGGCGCGGAGCAGCGCCCGGAGTTGCGTCTCGAAGAGGTCCGCCCGCTCGCCGGGTGCCAGCCGCACGCCGCGCACGCCGAGGAAGGGGTTCTCGCCGGCCGCCACGTCGAGGTAGGGGACGGGCTTGTCACCGCCGACGTCGAGGGTGCGGACGACGACGCGGTCCCCGTCGAAGGTCTCCAGCACGTCCACGAACGCCTGGTACTGCTCGTCCTCGCCGGGGGGTGATTCGCGGTCGAGGAAGAGAAACTCCGTGCGGAACAGCCCCACGCCGCCGGCCCCCTGTTCATATGCGCCCTCGGCCTCGGCGGGCGTTCCGATGTTGGCGGCCACCTCGATCGAGCGGCCGTCCGTGGTCGTCACGGCGTCGTTTCGAACCGGGACGTCACGGCCCGCTTCCCGGACGCGCTCGACCCGCTCGTCGGTCGGGTCGACCACCACCTCGTCAGCGTCGCCGTCGACGACGACTCTCTTGCCGTCCTCGACCTCCAGGAGCGCGTCGCCGAGGCCGACCACCGCGGGGACGCCCAGCGACCGCGCGATGATGGCGGCGTGTGAGGTCCGCCCGCCGGTTGCGGTGGCGAACCCGCCGATTGCATCGGGATCGAGCTGTGCGGTGTCGCCCGGACCCAGGCGCTCGGCGACGACCACTGCTCCGTCGGGGAGCGCCGAGAGGTCCGCGGCGTCTGCGTCCAGCAACTCCCGGAGCAGGCGGTTCCGCACTTCCCGGAGGTCGTCGGCGCGCTCAGCGGTCACCCCGCCGGCGGCCTCGAACCCCTCGATGGCGTCCGCGAAGGCTTCCTTCACGGCGTGTGCCGCGGGAAGTCCCGCCTCGACGCTCTCCTCAACGGCGGTCTCGATGCTGGGGTCCGCGAGGAACTGGAGATGTGCGTCGAAGATTTCGGCCTCTTTCTCGCCGACACGCTCGGCCGTCCGCTCGCGCTCGGCCGCCAGGTCCTCCCGGACGCACTCCTGTGCAGTCCGAAAGCGGTCGGACTCCGCGTCGGCATCGACCATCTCCGGATCAGGGGGGTCCGGCAGCGAGAGGTCCTCGTCAGGGACGTACCGGAACGCGGACCCGACGCCGGACACCGGCGTCACGCCGACGCCACACAGTATCCACTCCTCGCTGGTAGCTGTCATCGTATCCCACGATACAGGGGGATGGCTTATAAATTCCACTCCGTGATCTGCTCCCCGACGATCTACTCCCCGATCGAGAGTTATTTATTGATGTGCGGTTGTATTTTACACAGACGTCCATGACGACAGCGAGTGGTATTACGACCGTCGAACACGAGAAGGGGTTGCACGCTCGGCCGGCGTCGGTGTTCGTCCAGACCGCTTCGGGGTTTGAGGCCGACGTCCAGGTCGCAAATCTGGAGGGCGACACTGCCGACGCCAAGTCTAGTATCGGCGTCATCTCCCTGGGTGTCGAGTCCGGCGACCGCATCGAGATCACCGCCGACGGTGCCGACGCAGACCGGGCCGTCGACCGTCTCGTCGAACTCGTTGACCGCGACTTCGAGACGAACGGCGAGTGACGCCACGGCCCGGCCAGGGCCTCCCCCTTCGAACAGCCCCGTGTCTGTCCGCGAGTCGCATCCGTCCGGACATATCGGTTACCGCAGATCCGCCAATAATATAGTAATTCAATACAAAATATTTCTCATATATTATTATAGAAATTTTCCCGTTGAGACGGCTTTCTCGTATAAAACAGTTGTATTTTTCTGACTAATATTTTACTATTAAGTAAAAAAATAAAAAGAACTATAGTACGGTACTTGGACACGGAGTAGACTCACCTGGGTGCAGGGGACTGCACGTCTCACAGATCGCGCTGGGTGGCGGTTCGGCCGCGGGATCGGAGCTGTCGTCGAGACCAATCGAGAGGCGGCCCACCGGCTACCCGACGAACGAGCCTAACTACGACGATCTCATCAAGATCGTCGAAAGAATCTGAAACTGCTGACTACATCCTCTGTATTTAGCACGCCAGTCCTGACAGTTTCTGATTATATTGACTCTGTGAGTGGTACAGCGTTTACATTGGCTGATTTATTTGCTTGGTTGTGGCAACCGATTTAGAAATAATTCTTACGTCGGTGGTTTTGATTGACCGCCTGGACTGTGGTTGACCAGGTCGAGACTTCGCTCAGGGGAGAGTCGCCGATGTTCCGAGAGGTTCAGAACGACGCTACGGGCAGACCCAGACCGAGTACAAGGACTGGGCCGTCGACCGACTACAAGATCACCACACGACGACGGTGACCTACACCGGCGACAACAACGTCACGTACAACAAGACCTGCGAGCCGAACCGCTCGGATATCTCCATCCAGTCCATCGAACCAGTCTACCTCCCCGAGGTTCGGCACACGACCGACTTGGGCGAGTACACCTACCCCTATGAGTACTACGCGGCGGGCCCCTCTCGGGTCACTCGCTGATGAACTCGTTGTCCCGCCAGTTCACGCCGTTCTGGCTGTCCTCGTCACCGGGGTCGTCAGTCACCGTCAGGGAGGCGGGCCGCCGGTCACCGTCGACGATTCGGACCGCTTCGAGGTCTTCCTCGGCCGCGACGACAGCAGTGAGTGCCCCCTTCTCGGCGTGGGTAGCGACCTGGCAGAGAACCTCGAACATCGGGTACTGGAGGGCGGTGTTCTGCAGGACTGTCTCGCGGTCGCCCTTGAAACAGGCGTACTCGACGAGTTCCGATTCGGGCGGTTCGACCTCCTCCTGGAACGACCCCCACTGCGGGGAACCACCGGTACTCGCCACACC
>PXSU01000136.1 GCA_003022745.1 Halobacteriales archaeon SW_9_67_25 | reverse complement strand
TTCCGGATGAAGAAGATCAAAGACATGATGGAGGAACAGGAAGCCGAGTGGGAGGAACAGGAGGAGACCGGACCGTCAGTCGAGGACCCGCTCGCGGCCGACGACTGACCGGACCGTTCTCATGAAGTGTCCGGACTGTGGTGGGCAGACTGTGCCGTTTCCGGTTCCAGAGGCGTATCGCTCGCTGGTTCCGGGCCAGGAGTCTGGCGCTACGCTGTGTCGGCACTGTCTCTCGTTGCACCCGGCCGAGGACGTCAAACCGACGCGCAAGAACCTCATGCATATCGAGGAGCGCATCGAACTCTCCGAGCGGGGCCACGACACGCTGGAGAAGAAACGGGACGGCCTCATCATGGAGTTCATGGACATCCTGGACCAGGCCCAGGACGTCCGGGCGGACCTGGAGGACAGCTACGAACGCGCCCAGCGGAGCATCGACCTCGCGCGGGCGATGGAGGGTGACGTCGCCGTCCGGGGTGCTGCCGCGGCGCTCAAGGAACACCCGGAACTCACGACGCAGTCGAAGAACATCATGGGCGTGGTGGTCCCCCAAATAGAGTCCTCGAAAGTCGAGAAGAGCCTCGACGAGCGGGGCTACGGCGTGCTCGGGACGAGCGCACGCATCGACGAGGCCGCCGACGCCTACGAGGAACTCATCGCGAACATCATCCTCGCCGCGGAGGTCGAGACGGCGATGAAGAAACTCCTCGAAGAGATCGAGACGACGAAGCGCCGGGTCAACGCCCTCGAGTTCAAGCTCCTGCCGGAGTTGCGCGAGAACCAGGAGTACATCGAGCAGAAACTCGAAGAACAGGAGCGCGAGGAAATCTTCCGGATGAAGAAGATCAAGGACATGATGGAGGAACAGGAAGCCGAGTGGGAGGAACAGGAGGAGACCGAACCGTCAGTCGAGGACCCGCTCGCGGCCGACGACTGACCGGACCGTTCTCATGAAGTGTCCGGACTGTGGTGGGCAGACCGTGCCGTTTCCGGTTCCCGAGGCCTCCCGCTCGCTGGTTCCGGGCCAGGAGTCTGGCGCTGCCCTGTGTCGGCACTGTCTCTCGTTGCACCCGGCCGAGGACCCGCCTGCGGAGCCACCGGCCTTCCGGCGTGTCAGTCCCGCATTCCCGTCCGAGTCCGACGCGGCTGTCCCGATGGCCCTCGTTGTCGGCCTCCTGGCGAACCTCGCGCTCTATCGCTCGGAGATATCCGACCTGCTCGAGCGCGTCGAGCGGGCAGGCACCGACCACCGGCGGTGGATCTCACGGGCCGCCGGCGCCAGCTCGAACAGCTCCTCTGACCCCGAGACCACCCGACAGCTCGCTGGTGTCACCCCCGACGCCACGTTATCCTAACCAGTTAGGCATATATTTTTTAATCTCACCCCTCGTACAATCAGGCGCGGCATTGACGGGAAGATGTCGTACGAGGCTCACCCTACGAGTCGTCGTGTAAACCCGATACCGTCTCTCCCGAGCCGGTACCCCCAATCCCCCCCCCCCCTTTCCCCCACCCCCCTTCCGAACGGATAGCGACGCCGCTGTCCACCTGCTGATGTGATCGACCGGGCACACAGCGACGGCGATCAGACGTTCGTCGAGTACCGGAGCAGGCCGGCGACGCCGCCGAACGCATTCAGGAGCTGTTCGCCCTTCTCGAAGTCAGTCGAGACGAAGACAGTCTCGGTCCCTCGCTGGCCGGCAATCTCCATCAGGTGTTCGATGGCGTCCTCGCGTTCGCCGGATTCGACGTCTTCTCTACACCGCGAACAGGTGTGTACCGGTGTCCCGGACTCGCTGTCGACGAGTTCGCGCTCCTCGTGACCCTCGCTGCACTCGTAGGTGACCACCTCCTTCCGGAGGTCTTCGCTTATCAGCAGCCGGTTGACCGACCCCATCACGAGGTTCTCGCGGGTGGCCTCGAACCCGTAGGTCGCCAGGTCACCGTCGTGGAGTTGCTGGAAGAACTCCTCCATGACCTGCTTGTCCTCGAGGATTTCGCGCTCGGCGAGCACCTCGCTTGCGGCGTCGACGAGGTCGTACAGCCCGGACTCGTCGGTGTAGGCGACGTCGAACTTGCCGATGACGTGGTCCTGGAGTTCGTGGTGGAGGTAGTCGCCGTCAAGGAACTCGTCTTTCGTGGGAGAGGGGCCCTAGAAGTTGTCGATAGCCTCCAGGCGCAGGCGGGCAAAGCGCTGGGCGGACTGGCCACCCTTGCGCTGTTTGCCCGGCACAAGCGAGGTTGCCGACTTGACGGGTTCGACGCGCTTGCCGCGCAACCACCCTACGTTTGCCTCCCGGCGGTCCAGCACGACGAGTCCGAACAGGCCCTTGTCGGCCATCATCTCCGCCAGGGGTTCGGTCAGAAACTCCGAATCGCAGTGGTACCGGAACGACTGGACGGGTTCGGGCGGGTTCTCCAGCACGCGGGTGACCATGTCGGTCTGGCCGCCGCCGGCGTCGACGGCCCCCGAGAAGAGGACCATCCCGTTCTCGGGGGGCGTGTCATAGTACTTGAGGCGATCCTTGATGGACTTCAGGGCGTCCTGGACGTTCGTGCGGGTGTCCTTCGATTTGATGTTGCTCGCCTCGGAGTGTTCCTGCGTGACGTGGGCGGCGATGTCGCTGATCTGGCGTTCGGGGGGAACGTAGATCGTCACCAGCTGTGTCCCAGACCCGCGGTACTCCTTGAGTTCCTCGATGAGTTTCCTGAACTCGTACTTTTGCCTGTCCGTCTGCTCGGCCTCGACCTCGCTCATTGGTCCCTGTTTGGCGAGTTCGGCCTATGAATGTGTTGCCCCTCCGCCGGGCCCGGATCGAAACCGGAGTCGGAGCCCAAGCTCGTGTCGGTTCAAACTGCGAGGAGGAGCACTCGAACCCGTTATCCCTAAACCCGCCGCCAGTAAAGCGGGAATATGTTCCTGGCACTCCGCGCCGAGGTCGAAGACTGCCTGCGGGGGGCACTGGCCGAGTCGGGGTACCCGACCGACGACCTCGGGATCGAGCGTCCGCCCGAGGACGTCGAGGCCGTCCTCGCTTCGAGCGTCGTGTTCCGGCTCGCAGGCGCGGCCGAAGCGCCACCGCCCGCGGTCGCAGGGGAGATTGCAGACGCCATCTCGACGGAGGCCTGCGAGTACGTCGCGGCCGTCGAGACGCAGGGCCCGTACGTGAACTTCCTGGCTGGCGAGCGGTACCTAGGTGAGACGTTGCGGGCGGCCCAGTCCGAGGAGTACGGCACGCTCGATTCGAAGGACACGAGCGTGGTCGTCGAGCACACGAGCGCAAACCCCACGGGGCCCGTCCACGTCGGCCGGGCGCGGAACCCGATCGTCGGGGACGCGGTCGCGCGCGTCCTCGACTGGGCGGGCTACGACGTCGAGCGACACTACTACGTCAACGACGCCGGCCGCCAGATTGCTGTCTTCACCTGGGCCTACGAGACGTTCGACGAGGCTGACCTCCCGGACCCCGAGCGGGATGCCCCGGAGTACGACATGGTGCGGTACTACCGGAGAGGCAACGAGTTCCTGGAGAACGCCGACCCCCAGGAGGCTGAGGCTGCCGAAGACGAGATCGAGGCCATCCTGCAGGGGCTGGAGGCGGGCGAGGAAGCCGTCTACGAGCGTGTGAGCGAGGTCGTCGACACCGTCCTTGGGGGGATGTGTGACACGCTCGAACGGTTGCCCGCGGAGTTCGACGAGTTCGTCAAGGAGACCCGGTTCATGCGGGACGGCTCGACGGACGACGTCGTCGAGCGACTGAAGACACTCGACGGGGCAGTCTACGAGGAGGGCGCCTGGCAACTCGAATTCGAGGACATCGAGAAGAACCTCGTCTTCCTGCGCGCGGACGGTACCTCGCTGTACACGACCCGGGACCTGGCCCACCACGAGTGGAAGTTCGCGAACTTCGACCGGGCGGTGACCGTCCTCGGCGAGGACCACAAACTCCAGGCCGAGCAACTGAACGCGACGCTTTCGATGCTCGGACACGACACGGAGAAACTCGAATCGATCCACTACTCGTGGGTGACGCTCCCGGAGGGGGGGATGAGTACCCGCGAGGGGACCGGTATCGACCTCGACGAACTGCTGGACGAGGCAATCGCCCGCGCCCGCGAGGAAGTCGAGGACCGCATGGGCGAGCGCATCCGCGACGACGACCTGGGCGAGGCCGACATCGAGCGCATCGCCCACCAGGTGGGGGTCGGGGCGGTCCGCTACGATATCGTCGCCAAACAGCCCTCGAAGGGCATCACCTTCGAGTGGGAGGACGCGCTGGACTTCGAGGCCCAGAGCGCCCCGTACGTCCAGTACACACACGCCCGGGCATGTGGTATCCTCGCGGAGGCCCGGTCGGCCGGCCACGAGGTGCCCGACGCCGTCGACCCTGCTGTCCTGGAAGCCCCGGAAGCACGGGACCTGGTGCAAACGATTGCGACGTTTCCGGCAGCCATCGAGGAGGCCGCCGAGTTCGCGGAGGCGTTCAACGCCTTCTACAGGGAGTGTCGCGTTCTGGAGGCTCCGGACGAAACGCGGGCCGCGCGGCTGGCGGTGGTCGTCGCCGCGCGGAACACGGCCGCGAACGCGCTGGGCGTGCTCGGGGTCGAGGCTCCGGAGTCGATGTAGCGCCCGGTGTCCGCGTTTCCCGGCCGGTCACTCCCGCAGTCCGGCCTCGTCGAGAGCGTCGTTGAGGTCGGCCCGGACGCGCTCACCCAGCGCCCGGTCCCGTGCGGTCGTGACCACGCGGTTCTCCTGGACGCTGGAGCCGTCGCGCACGAGCAGGCGGACGTTCCCGTTGTCGTCGGCACGGGTGGCCTTCGCGCGCAGCCCCGACCGCGAACCGGGGCCCCCGGCGTCGATGGGGCCCGGGATTATCTTCTTGACGTGTGGGTGTTCCGCAACGGTTTCGAGGGCCTGCCAGCCCTGCCGGCCGCCGATGAGCGTCGAGTGGGAGCCGCCCAGCTTCTCGGCTGCCGTGGCCTCGACGACCTCCAGCGGGGAGTCGCCGCGCCCCTCGAGGACCCGCCCGACAGGGTCCTCGGCCTCGACGCGGTAGAAATCGTGGCGGAGCTGTCCCCGGACTGCCCGGAGGACGTCGCGGTCGCCGGTGGCGTAAACCCCCTCGGGGCGCTTGCGCCGGACCTCGTCCGCGATCTGTCCGGCGTAGTTTCGCAGGTGTGTGACTGTCCGCTCGCTGTCTTCCGGTTCG
>PXSU01000135.1 GCA_003022745.1 Halobacteriales archaeon SW_9_67_25 | reverse complement strand
GATAACCCGAAAGATACCGCGCCGACAGCGAGGTGGTGTGCCCGCGCAGGTCAAGCGACTTCGCGACGTCGAGTTCCCACGGCGAGTGATAGCCCTCGCCGTCCTCGCCGACGCCCTCCAGGTGCGCTTTCCGCACTCGCTCGACGACGTCGTCCGGCAGGTCGTCGATCTGGTCGGGTTCGGAGAGGGCGAACTGGTCCCAGTGGGTCCGGGCGGGGTGGTCCTGGGGCATGAACAGGCAGTCGTTGATCCAGAACTGCGCGTCGGCGTGGGGGCCTTCCATCTCCGAAAAGCCCATCCCGACGAGGACGTCCTTGACGCGGTTGGCCGTCTGCCGGAGGATGTGCTCCTTGCCGCCCTGGAAACTGCCGGCGTCGGCCGCAACGTTGTACTCGGCAAAGTCGACGTCGCGCCACTCGCCGCTCGTGATGAGTTCCGGCGTGAGTTCGTCGACCCGCTCGGCGACCTCCACGCCCTCCATCAACGCGGTCACGCCCGCGTCGCCCACCCGGACTGACCGGATGGTCCGCTCCTCGCGCTCGACCAGACCCCGCCGTTCGAGCTGGTCGAGTGTCCCTTCGTCCGCGTCGAGTTCCTCCGTGGGTGTGTCACCGTCGCTGTCCTCGGCGTCGGCCCGGGCCGTCTCCCGGGCCGCGAGCGCCTCGATGACCGCCCGTTCCGGGTCGGATGCGGGGTCCGCCCCGGGGTCTGCGGTCACCTCGCCGCCCTCGACGGCGCCGTAGCCCTTCCGGGCGAAGTTCGCGAGCGCAATGTCGACGGCGTCGCCGTCCAGGCCCGCCCCGCCGAGCAGTTCACCGAGGGCGACAGGCTGGTCGTCCGCGCCGGCGTCGATGGCCGCCTCGTAGAGGCGAACCTCCGGCAGTTCCGACTCGGCGTACTGGCGCCCCTCGTCGGTCAGCGCGACGGCCGTCTCCTCGTGTTCGGTGAGTTCGACGAGGTCCTCGGCTTCGAGTGCGAAGGCAGCGCGCGTGGCGGCCTCCGGTTTCAGGTCGGCCGCCCGAGCGACCTCGGTTATCGGTCTGTCCTCCGTCGGGTCGGCGGTCTTCAACACCGCCACCTGTGCGTGCGGGAGTTGCATGGTCTTGCTTTTGTGAGCGGGTGGTTCGCAGTTAACGGTTCTCACTCGGGCCGGACGGCCGGCGACGGTCGGGGTCGAACACGGCCGGTTTCGCCGCGCGGGCGTGTCTTGATTCAGCGAGAGAATCCCGCCGTTTATCGCGGGCGTGAATCGCGTCCGCTCTGTGCCGCGAACCACCGGAGACTGCCGGGGTGGAATCCCAACGCTTAGTATCGCCCGTGCCGACGGTTCACACACGGGTTCCGCCGACTCCCGTCGGCGCGCGGCGGGAGTCGGGCCGCATTCCACCCATGTCTGCGGTGCGCGGGAAGCCCGGGTGATGGGTTGCCCCGGAAAAGGCGTGAACCGCGCCGGTGGATGTGCCGTGAGGCACGACCGCCACAGAGAGAGCCGCGTTGAGAAACCGCGCGGCGATGACTCGGTGGCGGATGGGAGCCCCCGTGACAGGGCCACAGGACGCTCCCGAGCGAGGGTCGAAACCCGCCCCGCCCGCCGACCTCGGGAGAGTCAGTCCTGAAACCGACCGGTTGCAAGCCGGGTTCCCTCTGTGTAGGGAAGCCGCGCCGTTTACCGCGCGGAGGATGTCACAAACATCCAGAACGCGGCTGCCCAAACAGCAAAGCTTGCCATGTCACTCAGTAGATGGGTTAGACTGAAAAACTTGTGCGTATGCCACGACTACTTGTATATGAATCGCCTGACGGCAGTGGCCAAGAGGAGAACCCCAATTCAATTGCGCGCGCTCGAAGATACACAGTGTACCGCTGTCGTGCGGTTACACTCTTTGGAGTGCGAGCGGAGCGATCATGGGTTCGAGCGGATTTGAACCGCTGGCCTCCTCCATGTCAAGGAGGTGTCGTAACCGGTCTAGACCACGAACCCGGCATCCACGGGGTTGGCCACAGGGGTAATTGAAGCTTTCGAATCCCGGGACGGTTCGCCGGTCGGACCGCGAGGGCCGAAACGGGAACCCGGGAGAAACCCGCGACGCGTCGTTCCGGGACACCCTTTTTCGATACGCTTAAATTGATGTATGGATTTGTCCATCGTAAGACGAAATCGTACATCGGTGACTGAGAATGCAAGAGTACATCGAACGCGTCACGGACGGGAGAGATCTGACACAGGCAGAGGCACGCGCGGCAGCGACGGCAGTCTTCGAAGACGCGACGGAAGCGCAGATCGGCGCGCTGCTGGCGGCGCTACGGGCGAAGGGAGAAACCGAGACGGAAATCGCGGGTTTCGCCGAAGGAATGCGCGAGGCGGCGCGGACCATCACGCCGGACCGCGAGACGTTAGTCGACACCTGCGGAACCGGCGGGGACGACTACGACACCATCAACGTCTCGACGACGAGCGCCATCGTCGTCGCGGGGGCGGACATTCCGGTCGCCAAGCACGGCAACTACTCGGTCTCGTCGTCTTCGGGGAGCGCCGATGTCCTGGAGGAGGCGGGCGTCACGGTCGACGCCGAACCGCCTGCCGTCGAGTCACACATCGAGAGCGAGGGCATCGGGTTCATGCTCGCGCCCGTCTTCCACCCGGCGATGAAAGCGGTCATCGGCCCGCGGAAGGAACTGGGGATGCGGACCATCTTCAACGTCCTCGGGCCGCTGACCAACCCCGCCGGCGCGGACGCGCAGGTGGTCGGCGTCTACGACCCCGACCTAGTGCCCGTCCTCGCGCGGGCCCTGGCACAAATGGATGTCGAGCGCGCGATGGTCGTCCACGGCTCGGGGCTGGACGAAATCGCGGTCCACGCCGAGACGACCGTCGCGGAGGTCGAGGGCGAGGAGATCACCGAGTACACGCTCACGCCGGCCGACCTGGGACTCGAGCGGGCCGACATCGAGGCAGTCGCGGGTGGGGACCCGGCCGAGAACGCCGCCGACATGCGCGCCATCGTCGAGGGCGAGGCCGACGGACCCAAGCGCGACATCGTGCTGGCAAACGCCGGGGCAGCCATCTACGTCGCCAGCGGGGCCGAGTCGCTGGAGGCGGGCGTCGCGGCGGCGCGCGAGGCCATCGACTCGGGGGCCGCGGCGGAGAAACTGGCAGACTTGCGCGGAGTCACGTCATGACGCGGGTCAAGATCTGTGGCATCACGAACGGAGCCGACCGCGACGCTGCCGTCAGGGCGGGCGCGGACGCGGTGGGCGTCATCGTCGACGTCCCGGTCGAGACGCCCCGCGAAACCGACCCCGGCCGGGCGCGCGACATCGTGGCGGGCACCCCGCCGTTCGTGACGAGCGTGCTCGTGACGATGCCCGAGAGCGTCCAGGCAGCGGTCACCCTCCAGGAACGCGTGGGCGCGGCCGCCGTCCAGGTCCACACCACCCTCGACCCCGGCGAAGTCGGCGCGCTGGGCGAGCGCCTCGACGCGGACGTGCTGGCTGCGGTCGGACCCGGGGCGGACCTGGCGGCGTACGCGGACGCGGCCGACGCCGTGCTGGTCGACTCCGTCGAGGAGTCCGGCGGCGGCGGCACCGGCAAGACGGTCGACTGGGAGCGCACCCGCGAGGCAGTTTCCGGCCTGGAGGGGCCCGTCGTCCTCGCGGGCGGGCTGACCCCCGGGAACGTCGCCGCGGCCGTCGAGACGGTCGAGCCCTACGGTGTTGACACGGCCAGCGGCGTCGAGCGGACGGACGGACGGAAAGACCACGACGCCGTGCGGGCCTTCGTCGCGAACGCACGCCGCGGGAGTTCCCCGGACCGGGAGGGGGTGTCGGCGTGAGCGACGCGCTCGGCCTCGACCGGGAGGCGTTCATCGAGCGCGCGGCGGGCGACCGGCCTGCGGTGGTCCGGGTCGCTGCCGACCTCGATACCGCGGTCGACCCGCTGGCGGCCTACGCCGCGCTGACCGGCCGGACGACCGACGCGAGGGCCAGCGAGTACACCTTCCTCCTTGAGAGTGCCGGGAAGGTCGCCTCCAGCGACCCGGACGGCGCCTTCGCCCCG
>PXSU01000134.1 GCA_003022745.1 Halobacteriales archaeon SW_9_67_25 | reverse complement strand
GTCGTAACTGCCTGCCGGCTACTCCACGACCTCCCGCGGGAACGGGCCCTGGAGACGCTGTCGGAACTGGAGCGTGTCTGTGCCCCGGACGCCGAGGGCCGCCGCGAGATATTCCACATTCACACGCGCGACCGGCCACTCGCCGCCGGCCTCGATGACGTCAGCGTCGTCGAGGATGTCGGCCTGCGAGAGGAACAGTCGTCCGAGCAGCGCCGTCTCGGCCCCGGGCGGCATCGCCACCGTCCGACCGCGCAACTGCTCGACGCTCGTCAGTTCGCCCCCAAAGACCGACCGGACCGTATAGAGGACCGTCATCGCACGCTGGTAGAGCAACGCGACGGGAGCGACGGGCCGCCCCGCAGCGAGCGCCCTGCAGGCGACCGCAGAGCCGACACGCACCCTCGAACTCGTCGAAGGCGACGGGCGCCCGTTCGGCGTCGGTATCCTGACTCCCGGTGCCGGCGACAGAACGCGTCACCGTCCGCGCCCGTTCGAGAAGACGTTCGGCGTGCCGGCGGCGAACGGCAGCCGACAGGGCAGCCCGCTCGTCAGTGGCTTCCCACCCCTTCCGGGGACGGCCGGACGTGCCCCGCTCGATAGGGGCCGAACGCACGAGTGCAGCGTCTTCGAGCGTCGAGAGGGCCTCGCCGGTCCCCTTGCGCCCGAGGTCGGTCCCGACACGGACAGCGAGCCGCGACGCTGGACCGAATTCGTCTTGGCTCCGCAAGAGAAGGTACGCGAGCACGCGTGCCTCTACGCGGCCCAGCCCGGCGGCGAGCGCGTCGACGAGCGGGTCGTCCTCCGGCCCTAGCACCGGGAACTCGCGCGTCCGCGTACGTTCCTTCCGGGTTGCCTCGGTATAACGGTAGCGGGTCGTCAGGGCCCCCGTCCGGTCGCGGGTCAGCGTTTAACACCCCCACACCCCTCGATTCCGTATGACCACGCCAGTCATCGTCGAGGCAGTCAGGACACCGCTCGGCAGGGAAGACGGCGCCTTCGCGGACGTGCGAAGCGAGGACCTCTCGATACCGCTCGTCGACGAGATTCTCGCGCGAACGGGCCTCGCGGGCGGAGACGTCGAGGACCTGCTGTGGGGGTGTGCCCAGCAGCGCGGCGAGCAGGGCAACAACGTGGCGCGGGTGATCGCGCTGCTCTCGGAGTTGGGGGAGTCGGTGCCGGCGAGCACCGTCAACCGGTGGTGTGCCTCCTCGGCCGAGGCGATCATGCGGGCGGCCGACGCCGTCGCGGCCGGGCAGCGCGGGTGTCTGCTTGCGGGCGGCGTCGAGTCGATGACCCGCGTCCAGATGGGGCAGAACACCCACAACGTCCACCCCGGGATGGCCGGGGCGTACAACGTCGGCGAACTCCAGATGGGCATGACCGCCGAGACGGTCGCCGAGGAGTACGACATTACCCGCGAACGACAGGACGAGTACGCCATCCGGAGCCACCGCCGGGCCGCCGACGCGACGGAGTCCGGCCGCTTCGCCGAGGAGATCGTTCCCGTCGAGACGGAGGGGGGCCTCGTCGAGGAAGACGAGGGGATCCGTCCCGACACCAGCCTGGAGAAACTCGCGGGCCTGCCAACGGTGTTCAAATCCGAGGGGACGGTGACGCCCGGCAACGCTTCCCAGATAACCGACGGCGCGGCGGCGGTCCTCGTGACTAGCCGCGAGTTCGCCGAGGAACGGGGCCTGGAGGTTCTTGCGGCGGTCGGCGACCACAACGTCGCCGGTGTCGACCCGACGGTGATGGGCATCGGGCCCGTTCCCGCCGTCCGTGGCCTGTGCGAGCGGACTGGCCGCGACCCCAGCGAGTACGACCTCGTCGAACTCAACGAGGCCTTCGCCAGCCAGTGTCTGTACTGCCAGGAGGAACTGGGCTTCGACGACGAAATCTACAACGTCAACGGCGGGGCCATCGCAATCGGCCACCCGCTCGGCGCCTCCGGTGCGCGCCTGCCCGTCACGCTCGTCCACGAGATGAACCGCCGGGGCGCCGAGCTGGGGCTGGCGACCGAGTGTGTCGGCTTCGGACAGGGCGCAGCCATCGAGTTTCGCCTCGGGTAGTCCGGTGTCGGGTGGCCGAGTGATCCGGCGATGATCGTGGCCTTCGTCGCACTGCTGGTCGTGCTGGTGGTGGTGGGTGTCCTTCTGGTGCTGTTCTGACCCGGCCTCGCATCGAAAGCGTTTGGCCGCCGGGAGACCAACGCCGCGTATGTTCACCGGCATCGTCGAGGAGACTGGCGAGGTGCTGGCCGTCGAGGAGGACGAGGGCGGCCGGCGGCTACGCGTCGGCACCACCTTCGAGGACCTCCAAGCGGGCCAGAGTATCAGCGTCAGTGGCGCCTGTCTGACCGTCGAGGAACACGGCGACGGGTGGTTCTCGCTGTTCCTGGCCGCCGAGACCGTCGACCGGACCTACCTCGGGGACCTCGAAGCGGGTGAGACGGTCAACCTCGAACGCGCCCTCCCCGCGGACGGGCGCCTCGATGGTCACTTCGTCCAGGGTCACGTCGACGCCACGAGCGAGATCGTCCGGGTCGAGCGCGTCGGCGAGGACTGGCGGTACACCTTCTCGCTCCCGGCCGACCGGGCACAGTACGTCGTCGAGAAGGGTTCCATCGCTGTCGACGGCATCAGCCTCACCGTTGCGGCCTGTGGCGGGGAGACCTTCGAGGTGGCCATCATCCCCGAGACCTACGACCTGACGACCCTCTCGGAGAAGGAGGTGGGCGACCCGGTCCACGTCGAGATCGACGTCGTCGCGAAGTACGTCGAGAGTCTCGTCGAGGCGGACGCACTTGAACGGGTCGGGAACGAGTAAAAACCGATAAACCCCCGTCGGCCGAACCGGCGGTGTGAACGTCACCGTCATCGACTACGGCGTGGGGAACCTCCGGAGCCTGCAACGCGGGCTGGAGCGGGCCGACGCGTCGGTGCGTATCTCGTCCGACCCGGCCGAGATCGCCGCGGCGGAGGCGCTGGTCCTCCCTGGCGTGGGCGCCTTCGAGGAGTGTATCCGCAACTCCAAGTCCGTCCACGACGTCCTCGTCGAGGCCGCGGCGGACACGCCGATACTGGGCATCTGCGTGGGCTTTCAGCTCATGTTCACCGAGAGTACCGAGGGCGCGCCCGAAGGCGGGACGATTCCAGGACTGGACCTGCTCGACGGGCGTGTGGAACGGCTCCCGGCTGACGGCGTGAAGGTCCCGCACATGGGCTGGAACGAACTCACCGTCGAGCGCGATCACCCGCTCGTCGACGGCATCGAGGACGGCGCGTACGCGTACTTCGTCCACTCGTACGGGTCCGCCGTGGACGCTCACACCGTCGCATCCTGTGAGTGTTTAGGGGTCATTATACACAGTAAGGGAGAGACTTATGTGCGGGAATTTCCCATGCCCGTCAATGACAAACTACAATGCCAGCCGGGGGCTCATGTACACGTCTCTTCCCGGCGCCGACAACACAGAGACCACAGAACTGACAGCCACGAACGTCGAGTCCGAAACCGAGACGGCAGCAGTCGCGGACGATTGACGAGCGAGGACTGCGACCGGCAAACGATCGAGAACTTTTTCGTCGGACTCCCCCTAGGTGTGGACATGACACTGACCACTGGCGTGGTGGCCGTCCAGGGTGACGTCAGCGAACACGCCGCCGCTATCGAGCGTGCCGCGCGCGCCAACGGCGAGCAGCCCGACGTCCGCGAGATCCGTACGTCGGGGATCGTCCCGGAGTGTGACGTCCTCCTGATGCCCGGCGGCGAGTCGACGGCCATCTCGCGGCTGCTCGACCGCGAGGGCATCGCCCCCGAGATTGTCGCCCACGTCGAGGCCGGCAGGCCGATGCTCGCCACCTGCGCGGGGCTCATCGTCGCCGCGACGGACCCCCAGGACGACCGCGTCGACGAACTCGGGGTACTGGACGTGACAGTCGAGCGCAACGCCTTCGGCCGCCAGAAGGACAGTTTCGAGGCACCACTCGACGTGACCGGCCTCGACGGACCGTTCCCCGCGGTGTTCATCCGCGCCCCGGTCGTCAGTTCGGTCGGCCCGGACGTCGAGGTGCTGGCCACCTGGGAGGAGTACCCTGTCGCCGTCCGGCAGGGGCCGGTGGTGGGCACCTCCTTTCACCCCGAACTCACCGGCGACTCGCAGATTCACGACCTCGCCTTTTTCGAGGCCGCGACACGGACTGTGTAGGACGCTCGCGAGAATCGGGTGGTTCGACGGTCTGAAGACGCCCGGCACGGTTGTACGGACATGGGCGACAGTCACGGCGAGCACGAGGACGTCATCGATGAGGTGTTCGCAGTCATCGAGGACCGCAAGGAACGGTTGCCAGAGGACTCCTACACCGCGTCGCTGTTCACCCACGAGAAAGGCGAGAACGCCGTCCTCGAGAAACTGGGCGAGGAGACGACCGAACTCCTGCTGGCGGCCAAGGACGACGACAGCGAGGCCATCGCCCACGAGTCGGCCGACATCGTCTACCACCTGCTCGTGTTGCTGGCAACGTACGACATGGACCTCGGGGACCTGCGGGCGGAACTGGCCGAGCGGCG
>PXSU01000133.1 GCA_003022745.1 Halobacteriales archaeon SW_9_67_25 | reverse complement strand
GACTTGTCGAGTTTGGGAACCCACGTATCGGCGTCGCGGGCGAGCATCGCGACCCGGGAGCGTTCGACCTCTTTGAGGACGTCGTGGTCGGGGAGGTACTCCCGCATCCGGTCTGCGAACTCGCGGACCTCTGCGTGGTCGGGCATCGAATCCCGGTCGAGGCGGCCCCGCGAGTGGCCGACGTGCATGTACGTCTTGAGTTCGACGAAGTCGGCGTCCGCGCGGTCGCACATCGCCGCGTACCACCCGGGGTGGTGCATATTGTGCTCGCGGACCAGGGTGGTCCGGATGACCGTCCGGGTCTCATCTTTTCGGGCGAGGGCGTCCAGCGTTTCGATCAGCGACTCCCAGGCGTCGTCTTCGACGGCCTTGACCGTCGACTCGAAGGTGGCCCGGTCGGGAGCGTCGACGGACACGTACAGTTGCGTGGGGTCACACTCCGCGAGGACGTCCGGTTTGGTGCCGTTCGAGACCAGAAAGGTCGTGATGTCGCGCTCGTGGAAGGCCTCGATCAGCTCCGGCAGGTACGGGTAGAGCGTGGGTTCGCCGTCAAGCGAGATGGCGACGTGGCGGGGTTCCATCGCCTCTTCGAAGCGTTCGCGGGGGACCTGGTCGTTGCCGCCAAAGCCCGAGAGCAGTTTCGTCTGCAGGCGGATCGAGGCGTCCACCACTGCCTCGGGGTCGTCCCACTCGACCCCGTCGAGTTCGTAGGCGTGGCCCGCGTGGTCGCGCCAGCAGAACACGCACCGCTCGTTGCATTTTACTACCGGCGTCATCTGGATGCACCGGTGGGATTCGATGCCGTAAAATACGTTCTTGTAACACTTTCCCTCCCCGCGCATGGCGTTCTTCGTCCACCCACACGTTTGAGCGGCTGTATGATTCTCACTGTGGTAGTTCGGGTCATCTACCTGCTTGGGGCCACTCTCGGAGTCACTCATACGCCTGATTTGTGGCTTCATTACGCATAACACCAACGGTGAGTGTGGCGGGAGGAACTGCCTCTCACCACATCAACTGAGGCGCGCGGATTCAGGTCCATCGCCGTCTCTACCCGGGGGAACGGCGGCCGGCGAAATCGCAGGGATTATTGGCGCCCTCGGCAGATAGTAGAGTACTATGGCCAGGAAACGCGGACAGGTAGGGAGCGCCGGCCGGTTCGGGGCGCGATACGGGCGGGTCGCCCGCCGTCGCGTCGCCGACATCGAGGATGAGATGCGCGACGACCACGAGTGTCCGGACTGCGGCGCGGACCGGGTCGAACGCCAGGGCACTGGCGTCTGGGAGTGTGCCGACTGTGGCTACGCGTTCACCGGCGGCGCCTACATGCCGGAGACGCCCGCGGGGAAGACGGTCGGCCGCTCGATCCGTGCCGCTCTCGGGGAGGAAGCCGGGGACGAGGCATGAGCTACAAGTGTTCCCGCTGCAAGCGCGACGTCACGCTCGACGAGTACGGCGGTGTGCGGTGTCCGTACTGTGGCCACCGCGTGCTCCTGAAGGAGCGCAGCCGTGACATCAAGAAAGTCGACGTCGAATAGCCCACACGACGCCCCTCTCACGTTCGAGTACGACGGCGCCGACCGCGCTCGCCGCGTCAAGCAATCGCTCCGTCCGGAAGTCGACGACATCGACGGCGACCGCACCCGGGTCTCGGTAACGCGGACCGGCCGGACCGTCGACATCGCCGTCGAGGCCGAGGACCTTGTCGCGCTCCGGGCCGGACTGAACACCTGGCTGACGCTGGTTTCGGTCGCCGAATCCGTCGGCTGTCCCGGTGCCTGACCCGGGCAGGCGTGCGGCCGGGTGCTCGTCTTGCAGGGCACTGGTACCGAAAGCGTGGGTTTAACAGGGCGGCTCTCCTCCGCTCGGGTATGCAAGGCAATCTGCCGCCCGAGGCACAAGAGAAACTGGAAGAACTACAGGACCTCCAGGAGACGGCCGGGCGAGCTACTCGTCAAGACCGACTACGAGGAGGCCCAGGAGGACCTCGAAGAGAAAGTCGAGAGCCTGGAACTCCGCGTCGAGACGCTCGAAAAGCAAGAAGAGCGCGTCCAGCAGCAGTTCGAGGAACTCCAGGGGGAACTCCAGCAGATGCTCGGCGGCATGGGCGGTGGCGGCGGTCCCATCGGCGGCCCGGGTGCGGGCGGCGCATAATGCCAGGGGCGGACGACCCAGATGACGTCGAGGTCGTCCGGACGGCCGCACAGGCAGCCGAAGACGTCGTCTTCTCGCGGTACGATACCTCCGATGTCGGCGACCTCGACGTCACAGTCTCCTTCGAGGACGGCGTTCTCTCGGTCGATGTCTACCTGGACGCCGAGGGACGTCCGGACCCCGACCGCGTCGCCGACGACGCCGCACTCGCCGCTCGCGGTGCCGTCGACGACCTGCTCGAGTAGCGTCAGCGGGGAACGGTCGGTGGAGGGATAATTTCGTTACGACTCGTCGTCCCCATCCTCGTCGTCAGCGGCGTCACCTGGCGTCACCGAACTGATCTCCTCGCCGAGGTTCGAGATGGTGCCGTCGATCTTCTGGTTGATGAGGTCGTGAATCCCGCTCACGAAGTCGGGAACCTGAGAGGGTAGGTCAGCAGGCGGGCCCTGTCTGTCGACGGGTGCCTCGCCAGTACCCCCCACTCTGTCTGACTCGCCCCCGGCGGCAACAGCGGGCGGGTCGTTCGCCTCCCGGGTGGCGTCATCACTGTCGTTTGCGGGCTGTTCGACCGGCGCGTCCGTGGGCGCGTTGCCCGGCAGCGCCGCGGCCGCCCCGGTGGCGACCACGAGCACTGCGAGCAGCACGACCGCGATCCTGGTCAGCTTCATACTGTGCACTCGTTTCTGTGTGCCAGGGGGACTTGAAGGGGGAAAGAACTGAATCCGGGTTGCCGGACGGTTCGCGCCACGGGAGGCTGCCAGTGTCAGGTCCGGTCGGCGGCCAGCCGTTCGAGTCGCGCCAGCGAGTCGGCGTCCTCTGGGTCCTTGTCCTCCCGGACGCCGAGAAAGCGCGGAAAGCGGAGCGCGTACCCGGAGGTAGTCGAGGGTGAGGACTGGATCGCCTCGTAGCCGACCTCGAAGACGACCGCGGGCTCAATGTCGACGGTGGTGCCGTCCTCGGCGCGGATGGACGGTTCGAGCAGCTCGGTCAGATCTTCGAGCTGTTCGTCCGTGATGCCCGTGGCGACGTTACCGACGGTCTCGTAGCCGCCCCCGTCGTGCACCGAGAGCTCGAACGTGCCAAGCAGTGTCGCGCGCCGGCCCTCGCCCCACTCGGCCCCGGTAACGACCAGGTCGAGTGTCTCCACGTCGGGTTTGCGCTTGAGCCAGTTCTGCCCGCGCTTGCCCGGAGTGTAGGCCGAGTCGGGGTTTTTGAGCATGACGCCCTCGTGGCCGGCCGCAAGTGCCTCCGACTCGACGGTCTCGACACTCCCGGCGTCCGTACAGAGCCAGAGATCCGAGACGAGGCTGTCGTCGCCGAGGACGCCGGCCAGTCGCTCGTGGCGTTCGGTCAGTGGTGCGTCGAGAAGGTCTTCGCCGTCGACGTGCAGACAGTCGAAGGCGTGTACCCGGATGCGGACGTCCTCGCGGGCCCGGGCGATGTCGTGTTTCCGGCGAAAGCGGCGCAACACCTGCTGGAAGGGGCGTGGCGACCCGGTCTCGTCGACCGCGACCACCTCGCCGTCGAGGATGGCCGGGACTGCCAGGTGGTCCTCGATGGCGGACACGATCTCCGGGAGGGCCTCGGTCACGTCCTCCATGTTCCGCGAGTACAGTCCGACACTGGCCCCGTCGTAGTGGATCTGCACCCTCGCGCCGTCGTACTTCCACTCGACTGCGACCTCGTTCCAGGCCTCCAGGGCATCGCGGACGGTTCCGGTCTGGGCGAGCATCGCCTGGACGGGGCGGCCCACCCGGAGGGTGATGTCCGCGAGCGCCCCGGCGCCGCCGTCGCGTGCCTGTCGCGCGACGAGCCCGTAGTCGTTCGAGACCTGGAGCGCCCGCTCGATGTCCCCCACGGGCACGTCGAATGCGGCCGCGGTGGCGTCCCGCACGGTGCCCTCGCCGACACCGATGCGCATCTCCGAGAGCACCAGCCGCGCGAGGTAGCGTGCCTCCACGGGATCCGTCCGGCTGAACAGCCCGAACAGCGCCTCCAGTTTCGTCTCCTGGCTGCCCGCTCCTTCGGCGGCGGCCAGGTCGTGGAGCCGGCGCTCGACGTCCGCGACAGTCAGGCCCGTCGTGTTGCCGGCAAACGCTCCAAGGCCCTGCTGGCCACCGAGGTCGTAGCTGGCCGCAACGTCACCGACCTCGCCGACCTCCGCCAGCCGCGCCCGTGGGCCGGGAAGACCCGCCCCAGCAGGGACCGAACGACGGTCGGCAGGTCCTCGCCAGCGTCCACGAGCAGGTCGGTCACGCGCTCGCGGACCGCAGTGTCGGCCGACTCGGCCTCGATGTCGGCGAGTCGGACGGCGAACTCGGCAAATTCCATGTCCACGCCCCGGTCGCTGGCCTCGAAAAACTGGCGACTCCGCATCAAAGAACAGCAATCGGCATCAGGTACGGTCGACCTGCAGGAGCACCGTCCCGAGACCGAGCTGGAAGAAGACGCCGACCGGGACGACCATCCCCCCCTGGAAGCGCCAGAGAACGGCGACGGCAGCAGCCAGCACCACCCCGGTCAGTACCAACAGTCCGCCAAGGAGCCTGACCGGGTCGACCGGCCAGGACTCCACCCACGCCTCCCTGGCGTAGTAGAGGAGACTCACCAGGAACGCGACGGCGAAGACGGCGGTACCGACGAGCCAGACGTAGGCCGCCACTGTCTCGCCGCGCGTCGCGACGAAGCCCGGTACCTCCCACACCCACCGGTACGGCGACTCGTCGCCGAATCCGACCCCGAAGAGGTAGAGCAGGCGTCCAGGGAGAAAGCGGATCCAGACGGCGAAGACGTCCACCCCGGGCTCCAGTTCCTCCCGGAAGAGGGTCACGGACCACGGGAGCAAGGTACAGACCCACGTCGAGACTACTGCCAGCGGACCAGCGTACTCCGATTTCACCCACATGGCTACCGCCCCGCATCCCGGGAATAAAAAGTATCGGCCCCGGCGGGTCCTGCCCCGGGGCGTGACGTTCATTACCTGGGCGCACGTACCGGTGAGCACCCAGATGCGGCGCGACCATTTCACACTGACTGTAGACGAAACCGGAGCAGTGGCTCCGCCGACGCTCGTTTTGGCCTACGAGGGTCCGGCCGGTAGCCTGACCGACCGCCTCACCGAGGACGGCGGTCTCATCCACGGCGAACTGCTCGACGCATCCTTTCGAGTACTGGACGCCGACCACGACGGAGACGAGGACGAACCCATCGACGCGTTCGCGGCCGGGAGCGGCGTGTTCAGCCTCACGCACCGGCTCACCGGCGAGTACATCCTCGAGGCGGGCGCCGACCCGGCCGACGTTCGCACGCTCATCGACGCCGCCCAGGCCGAGGGGGGGTCGTATCGCATCCGGATCGAACGCCCCGACGAGGAAGACGTCGTCTTCGTGACCGAAGCACTGCTGGTCTACGACGTCGACGGGAACCTCCGACGCAAGGACAGCCTCATTCCGAGCGGCGTGGAACTGTAGGCGCCGCGGGGTCGGGGTCGCCCGGACTCATACGGTCGTGTGTAATTCTTTTCGGTTCCACAAACGAGGAGACGGTCTCCGGCATCCGAAACACCGATCCTCGCGGACACTGCTAAAATTG
>PXSU01000132.1 GCA_003022745.1 Halobacteriales archaeon SW_9_67_25 | reverse complement strand
CGAGACCGCCGCCTTCTATACGCAGCGTCACCGGACACGAGACATGAGCGACGGGCAGGGCCCACCCGAGAACCCCTACGTCGAGGACCCGGAGACCGACTTCGCGCCGGTCGAGGACCTGAGCGAGGCGGCGGCCCGCGAGCAGGCCGAGCAGTTGCGCGCAGCGATCCGCTACCACGACCACCGCTACTACGTCGAGAACGACCCCGCTATCGGCGACCGGACCTACGACGCCCTCTTTGCCCGCCTCGAAGACCTGGAGGCGGCCTTCGACCTCGACCGCGAGGACAGCCCGACCCAGCGTGTCGGCGGTGAACCGGTCGAGGAACTCGAAACGGTCGAGCACGTCGCCCCGATGCTCTCCATCGACCAGAGCGGGGAGGCCGCGGACGTCCGCGAGTTCGACGAGCGGGTCCGCCGGGACCTGACCGAGGCGGGCTTCGACGCCGAGGACCTCTCGTACGTCTGCGAGCCCAAGTTCGACGGCCTCTCGGTCGAAGTCGTCTACGAGGAGGGGCGGTACGTCAGGGCGGCGCCCCGCGGGGACGGTGAGTACGGCGACGACGTCACCGAACAGGTCCGGACCGTCCCCAGCGTCCCGGGCCGACTGCGCGGCACCTATCCCGACTTTCTTGCGGTCCGGGGGGAGGTGTACATGCCCCGCGACGCGTTCCAGGACCTCAACCGCGAGCGCGTCGAGCGCGGCGAGGAACCCTTTGCGAATCCCCGGAACGCGGCGGCGGGAACGCTCCGCCAGCTCGACCCCTCGGTCGCCGCCGACCGGCCACTGGCCGTGTACTTCTTCTCGGTGCTCGACGGCTCCGTCGAGTTCGCCTCGCACACCGAGCGAAACGAGCGCCTCCCGGCGTGGGGGCTGCGGGTCACCGACCGTACCGAGCGCGTCGGGGACATCGGGGCCGCTATCGAGTACCGGGACCGACTGCTGGAGACGCGCGATGACCTCGACTTCGAGGTCGACGGCGTCGTCATCAAGGTCGACGACATGGCCGCCTGCGAGGCGCTCGGGCGGACCTCCCGGGCACCACGCTGGGCGTTCGCCCACAAGTTCCCCGCACTGAGCGGCCACACGACGGTCCGGGATGTCGTTGTCCAGGTCGGCCGGACCGGCCGGCTGACGCCCGTCGCCCTGCTCGACCCCGTCGAGGTCGGCGGGGTGACGGTCTCTCGGGCCAGCCTCCACAACCCCGAGGAGATCGCCCGCCTGGGTGTCGGCGTCGGCGACGAGGTCGAGGTCGAGCGGGCGGGCGACGTGATCCCGGACGTTGTCGCCGTCCACGACGACGGGAGCGACGGCCACTTTGCCGTTCCCGACACCTGTCCGGCCTGTGGCACGCCAGTCGAGCGCGAGGGGCCGCTGGCGTTTTGCCCCGGCGGACTCGCCTGCCCCGCACAGCTCGAACGCGCCATCGAACACTACGCCAGCCGCGACGCCCTCGACATCGAGGGACTGGGCGAGAAGAGCGTCGAACAGCTCGTCGAGGAGGGACTCCTCGCGGGCCTTGCGGACCTCTATGAACTGTCCGTCGAAGAGCTGGCGGCTCTCGACGGATGGGGCGAACGGAGCGCCCGGAATCTCGTCGACGAGATCGACGCGACCCGGGAGCCACCACTCGCGGACTTTCTGACCGCACTCGGCATCCCCGGGGTCGGGACGACCACCGCCGGTGCGCTCGCCCGCGAGTTCGGCACGTTCGAGGCCGTCAGGGCCGCCGACGAGGCGGACCTCCGGACCGTCCCGGATATCGGCCCGCGGGTGGCCGCCGAGATTCGGGGCTTTTTCCAGAGCGAGCGCAACCAGGCGGCACTCGACGCGCTCCTCGAACACGTCGACCCGCAGGCTGTCGACACCGCGGGCGTGGACGAACTCGCCGGCCTGACGGTCGTGTTCACCGGCTCGCTGGAAGCGTTCACCCGCGAGGAAGCCCAGAACCTCGTGGAACGCCACGGCGGGT
This sequence comes from Halobacteriales archaeon SW_9_67_25, assembly GCA_003022745.1. Lineage (GTDB taxonomy): Archaea > Halobacteriota > Halobacteria > Halobacteriales > Haloarculaceae > SW-9-67-25. The sequence goes on along the minus strand of PXSU01000132.1, from coordinate 8,149 downwards.
CCGCGACGGGCAGCGTCTCCTCGAACACCGACTACCTCGTCGTCGGCGAGAATCCCGGCCACACGAAGCGCGAAGACGCCGACGCCAACGACGTGCCCAGGCTCTCGGAGGCGGAGTTTCTCGACATGCTCCGCGACTGCGGTGTCGAGGTTCAGTAGAACGTATCCGAGCAGTCGAAGACGACGCCGTGTGCGGGACAGACGTACTTGCAGTGGCGCCGGTACATCGGCCGCTCGCAGTGCGGGCACGGCCGGCCGCCCGTCTCGTCCATGCGTCCCCTCAGGCTCCCGGCGCACTTTGCCCTTCCCCTCGGATGCGGACCACGCCGCAGAACAGGCCAGTGAGCATCCCGCCGAGGTGACCGAAGGGCGCCGTCCCGGCTTCGAAGCCCACCGCGGGCAGGAAGTCGTTGGCGACCACTAGTGCCACGACGACGACCCCGGTGACCGCGAACACCGTCTCGACGGATCGGCCGGTGTCCTCGCCGTCGCGGCTATCCCACACGCGCTCCAGCGCGGTGGCGGTCGAAAAGAAGGCGACGAGTCCGAGCGCGGCACCGCTGGCTCCGAGGGTGCCCAGGCCGGGGCCGCCGCCGAGGTACGCACCCAGTTGCGCCGCGGTGCTCGCGTAGCCGGCCGCGACGTAGAACCCGAGGTACGTTGCCGGCGCCAGCCGCTGCTCTACGAGCCCGCCATAGACGAGGAGGACTCCCGCAGTCGTCCCGAGGTGTATGAGGTCCTGGTGGGCGAACGGTGCCAGCAGCCAGCCCGGCGAGAGGTCGCCGCTGGCGAGAAAGAGATACCCCCAGGTGCGCGGTCCGTACAGCCACAGAACGCCGCGCTCGAACGCGAAGACGGCAGCGAGAACGACGATGACTCCGAGCGTCACACGCTTTGCTGCCAGCCACCGGGCGCCCGCCGCGAGGACGCTGTCGTCGGTGGCTATGGCCTCCATCCCCCGGTCAGCACTCCGACCAGCCACACGACTCGCAGGTCTTACAGCCCTCCGAGTAGTACAGCGACAGCGACCCACACTCCGGACACTCCGGGCTCTCACCGGCCTCGACCAGCGACTGCTGGTCGCTGTCGGCTGCGGCCGCGGCCCCGCCGTCGGCTTCGGGTTCGGGCTCGACGCCGCCGATGTCCGGTCCCGGGGTGGCGTCGCGTTCCCCGCGGGACTCGGGTTCCTCGGCGTCTTCGGCGGTCTCCTCTAAGGTCTGCTGTTGCGGGTAGGCCCGCTCGATGTCGCCCTCCAGATAGCGGCGCATCGCCGTGCCGATGGCGTCCGGGATGGACTGGATCTGCTCGCCCTTGTCCCAGGCGACCTTCGGCGACCGGATGCCCTGCAGTTCCTCGGCGATCTCCCGGGGGTCGACGCCCGCGCGAAGCGCCGTCGAGATGGTCTTCGCCAGCGCCTCCGTGAACGAGGCCGTGAACCCGCCGGAGTTGCCGATGTTGGCGAACAGTTCGAAGGGCCGGTCGGCCTCGGGGTCCTCGTTGATGTTGACGTACAGCTTCCCGTAGCCGGTGTCGATTCGCTGGGTGACGCCCCGCAACACGTCCGGCCGGTCGCGCTTCTGGGCGAACTCCTCGCGCCCGTCGACAGAGCCCAGCACCTCGGCGACCTGGTCGTCGACGACGGCACGGACCTCCTCGCTCTCGGCGAAGGCCTCGATGCTCCCGAAGACCTCCTCGATCTGCTCGACCAGCGCCTCCGCCGCCTCGGCCTCGTCTGCGAACTCGGTATTTTTCGCTCGCGTCGTCAGCACCTGCTTCGAGCGGGTGCCGTCCCTGTAGTAGGTGACGCCCTTCCCGCCGTGGTCGTAGATGTACTGGAAGACCTCCTTGGCGTCCTCTATGGTCGAGTCGTTGGGCGCATTCACGGTCTTGCTGATCGCCGAGTCTACCCCTTCCTGACAGGCCGTCTGGACGCCCGCGTGTTCCTTCGCGGAGAGGTCGCCCGTGGTGACGAACAGTTCGCCGATGGCGTCGGGCACCGACGTGAGCCCGTCGATGCCGTCGAACTCGTTTTCGGCCATCTGCTCTTGGGCTTCCTCCTTGACCGCCTCGACGTCGATGTCGTTTGCCTCCAGGACCCGCAGGAAGTAGTCGTCGAACTCCACGAGCATCTCGTCGCCCTGCACGTCGTCGGAGACGTTCTTGTAGTAGGCGACGTTGTAGATGGGTTCACAACCACCTGTCGTATTTCCAACCATACTGGTGGTCCCGGTAGGGGCGATTGTTGTCGTATTGTGGTTTCGGATGGCGAACCCGTCGGCCCACTCCTCGGCGTCGAGGCCGGTCTGGCCCTCGAACCACTCCCGATAGGCGGTCGGGTCGGCGTACTTGGAGTTGTCCCACTCCGCGAAGGAGCCACGCTCGGTGGCGAGTTCGTGGCTCGTCCACTTCGAGTGGTGGTTGATGTGGGTCATCAGCTGGCGGGCGACCTCGTTTGCGGGGTCGCTGCCGTACTTCATGCCCAGCTGGATGTACAGCTGGGCCAAGCCCATGATGCCCAGCCCGATTTTGCGCATCTCCCGGACAGTCTGTTCGATTTCGTCGACCGGGAAATCGGACATCGTGACCACGTTCTCGAGGAAGCGGGTCCCGAGTTCGATGCGCCGGTCGAACTCCTCCCAGTCGACGGCCGCCTCCAGGAACGCGGTGATGGCGCCGGCCTGCGAGTCGTACTCGCCGGTATGCCGGTCGGCCCAGACCCGCCAGTCCGGCGCGTCCTCGGCCGCAAGCGTCGAGAGGTTGATGTGTCCGAGGTTGCAGGCCTCGTACTCCTCCAGCGGTTGCTCGCCGCAGTTCGCGACGCTCACGAAGGGAGCGTCGTCGTCTCCCTCGGTGATGGCGAGGTAGTTGTGGTGGTCGTCGACCGTGATGTTGTAGACGGGTGCGGAACCGGCGTCGCTCACAGACGTGACCGTCAGTCGTTCCGAAACCGTCTCGGAGACGGTCCCTGCAGGAATCACGACGGCGGTCGTCCCGACGATCGTGTCGCCGGCCGAGAGGCTGCCAGCTTCGACGTAGCCCTCCGGCGTCCAGACCTCGTGGTCGGGCGTACACGTGAGGGTGGTTCCATCATCCGTCTCGACACGAACCAGGTCGGCGTCCGCACGCGTCTGTCGCGGGTTTCGGCCGACTTTCACTGCCAGCTCGTCCGTCTCGGTGTTCCGACAGAGGACGCGCACATCTTGTCCGTTCTCCGCCAGCGTCGCCATCCTCTCGGTCGTGCCGTCGGCGAGCGCGATTTCCGTCTCGCCCGTCACGCAGGGGTTGGTCGCGAGGATGCGGTGCCCGGGGTGGGCCTCAACGTCGAAGGAGTGTTCGTCGTTGACCCGCTCCAGGTAGATGACGCCGGGTTCGCCGTTCTCGTGGGCACCCTCGACGATGCGCTCCCAGATTTCCTCCGCGGGCACCGAGAGCACCTCGCCGGCCTCGACGTACTCCCCCAGGTCGAACATCTCGTACAGTTCGACGGTCTGCTCGGTGGCGACGTGGGGCTCGCCAGTCCGGGGGCTGGTGAAGGTGTACTCCTCGCCCTCTTTGACGGCCTCCATGAAGTCGTGGGTGACGCCCACGGAGATGTTGAAATTCGAGAGGTGTCCCTCGACGGCGTTCCGGAGGTGCTTGGGAACCCGGCCCTCGTCGTCGATGAGTTCGCGGGCCTCCTCCAGGGCGTCGGCGAAGGAGTTGTGCGTGAAGTCGTCGGGGTCGTTCAGCCGGAGGGTGTGAGCAAGCGAGACGTCCTTGTTCTTGGCGTGGATGAACTGGATGACATCGGGGTGCGAGACGCGCATCACGCCCATCTGGGCGCCCCGCCGGGCGCCACCCTGGGCGATGGTCTCGCACATCTGGTCGTAGGTCCGCATGAACGTGATGGGACCTGACGCAATACCTCCTGTACTTCCAACAGGATCTCCGTAGGGCCGTAATCGCCAGAATGCATAGCCCATTCCGCCGCCGCTGTTGTGCGAAACGACGGAGTTGGCGACGTACTCGGGATCGTCAGCGACAGTTACGTCGTAGACGGTGCTGGTCCCGACCTCCTCGACAGTCTCCACCGGCACCTCCCAGGTGTCGTCCCGAACCGTCCCAACGGTCGTTCCCCGGAACGTGGTCTCGTCGAGAGTCCTGGCTATCTCGTCGTCGCGAGCGTCGATGAATCCGACCCAATCCGCAAAGCTGCACAATCCGACCTCGCCGGTCGGACCGACGTTGTAATACTCGCGGTCTTCGGAGTCGTACTCCCAGGTCATCGCCGGGATACCGAGACCGAGGAGGAGCTGCTGGACGCCATCGAGCAGGTCCTCCGAGGCGGTCCACAGCCTGGGATACTGCTCTTTCTGTAGGCTCCCGTCCGTCGAGAACAGGCCTCGCAGGAACGCGGCGACCGTCTCGTGGTCCGCCCGCCAGACCTGCTCGGGAACACTGGCAGACGCCGCGTCCGGTTTCGCGTCGCCGAAGTTGGCGAGCCACCAGCGTTTGATCTCGTGGCTGTGTAACACGGCGTCGTAACAGCCCTCGTCCCACCGCCAGTCGAGGCCCTCGTCGAACAGCCGCCGGCAGAGCCGGTCCGCGTGTTCGAGGTTCTCCTCGCGGTTGAGGTGGAACCGAATCCCGTCCTCGTGTTTCGATCCGTCGCCGACCCACATGCCGACCAGTTCCGCGAGGTCGGTGGTCAGTTGCGTCGGCTGCGTGACGGCCTTGACCGGCTGTCCGTTGGGTTCCAGGGATTGTTGTTGTCGATACTGTCCGACGCTCGTGGCGTGGACACCGAGTTCCGCCGCAATCTCGTAGTCAGAGTGTCCCTCGGCGTACAGTTCGAGGATCGCGTCGTTGGAGACGGTCCGAGCCTCTGTCCACCGCCCGCCGGACGCGACTGACGTCAGTTCTGTCGTCTCGTCTGCATCCGGGAGCCAGCCGAGTCGCACGGTGAGGGTGTCGCCGGACTCGATCTCGTCGATCCGTGTCCACTCCCCGTCAACGAGGAGTTCGTGGTTTGGCGTCCCGGTGAGGTCGATTCCCGCCTCGGTTTCGAGGCGAGCGACCGGCGCGTCGTCGTAGGCATGGGTCTCTTCGACGCGCTGGGTTCGATGCCCGTCACCGTCACGTTGCCGGATTTCGTCACCTGGTTCGACGTCTGCGATGGATACCACACCTTTCCCGTCGACGTGGACGTGTGTGTCGGCAATCAGACACTGGAAGACCTGTGCGGCTTCCTTAGCTGTTTGATGAATGTTGTCTATGTCGTCTTCGGGGGAGTCGACGAAACAGGCCGAGAGCTGCTGGAGTTCGTCGCCCGCGTTCATCAGCGTCGGACTGTTCGGCATGAACGAGAGGTCCTCCATCGCCGCCCGGAAGTCCGCGGCAGTCTCCTCGACGTGTTCGCGGACCACCTCGGGCAGTTCCGGCACCACGGTCTCGTAGGCGAACTTGTTGACGTTGTACTCCGTCAGGGCCGTCTCGACGTCGTCCGCGGCCGTGGTGCCCGTCCCGAACACCTCCGCGGCGAGTTCGTCCCGGCGGGGGTGGTCGGGCTTGAGCTGGTCTGGCGTGACCGTCACCTCGATGTCCTCGTTGTCTGCCTCGAAGACCGCCTCCGCGAGGGCGATGTTCTTCGCGACGCGGTCGAAGAGGTCCTCCTGGGCTTCGGCCACGTCCCCGTTGGCGTCCTTGCGGAGGTAGCGTGCCGGCAGGATGTTGTAGTAGGCGTTGTCGGTAAGCCGCTCCTCCAGCGTGTCTCCCTCTGTGCGTTTTATCGGCAGGGTGATCTCGCCCGCGTCAACGTGCTGGCTCATGCGCGGTCACCCCGGCCGGCTGTCCGTCGTGCGATACTCCGTCGCTCGCGTTTCCCCGTTCCTATCATTTTTGACGAAAGTTCTGTACTTGTGGGACACAAATAACCCTTTCGTATCCGCATTTCGCGTTTGCGAAGAGTTGTCTCTGTTCTGTTCAGTACCGCTTCGTCTCGGCCCGCCGCCGGGACAGTCCTCCGGACAGACGTCACGAGACGGACCGTCTTAATCCTCAGCAGACCGCAGTGAAAGTGAAAGTGGTACTCTCTCGTCCGGATGCTGTCTTTCGATTCCGCAGTAGAAGAGATGGGGGGTTTCGGGTGGAGATAGTGGCCACGAGGCTTATGTTCGTGCCGGGGTGACAGTGCGTATGACGCTCCCGCTGACAGCCCTGGCGCTGGGACCGCTCGGTTCCCCGCCCGGTATCGTCGTGACACTCGTCGTGCTCACACTGATCATCGTCGTCGGTCGCTTTCTCCTCGCGCTGGCCTGGCGGCTCGTTCTGATCGCACTGGCTGTTATTGCGGTGCTGTGGGTACTCGCGGCGCTCGGGTTCAGCGTCGGGGTCTTCTAGGTCCCCTCGAGGAAGTTCCGGATGACGTCGTGCCCGACGGCCGTCAGCACGCTCTCGGGGTGAAACTGCACGCACTCGATGGGGTACTCGCGGTGACGAATCCCCATGACCAGTTCCTCGTCGTCGACGGTCGTGGTGGCGGTCACCGCAAAGCAGTCAGGCACCTCGGTGGCAATCAGCGAGTGGTACCGCCCGCCCTGGAAGCCCTGGTCAAGACCCCGGTAGACGCCCTCGCCGTCGTGCTCGATGGGGAATGCCTTCCCGTGGATCGGTTCGGGGGCGCGGCCAACCTCGCCGCCGTAGGCGTAGACTGCCGCTACCTCGCCGCCGTAGGCGTAGACTGCCGCTTCGAGGCCGAGACACACACCGAGGGTCGGGACCTCCGGACTGATTTCCCGGAGGACGTCGGTCGTCACGCCGACGTCGCGGTCGTGTTTCGGGTGGCCCGGGCCGGGTGAGATGACGACCGCGTCGGGGTCTGCCGCCCGCACGTCCTCGAGACTGGTCGTGTTCCGGACGACTTCGGTGTGGGCGTGTTCGCTGACGTACTCGACGAGGTTGTAGGTAAACGAGTCGAAGTTGTCCACGAACAGGACCCGCGTCTCGTCGCCGGGCCGGGCGGGGCCATTGCCGGTGGGCTCGCCCTCGATGCCTTCGAGTGCCGTCAGCACGCCGTCCATCTTCTTCTCGGTCTCCTCGTACTCGGCGGCGGGGTCGCTGTCGGCGACGATGCCCGCACCGGCCCGGACCGTGATACGCTGGGGGGCGTCCGCGGCTGGTCCGCCCGCTTCGCTGGCGCCGTCGAGGTCCTCGACGGTCCCTGTCCGGATGACGATGGCGAAGTCGGCGTCGCCCTGCCAGGAGACGTAGCCCAGGCCGCCGCCGTAAGGACCGCGGGGCTGGCCTTCGAGGTCGTCGATGATCTCCATGGCGCGAATTTTGGGCGCCCCCGAGAGCGTCCCCGCCGGGAACGCCGCCCGCACCGCGTCGAAGGCGTCGCAGTCGGCCCCGAGCGTGCCCGTCACCGTCGATTCGATGTGCTGGACGTGGCTGTACTTGAGGACGTTCATGAACTCCCGGACCCGGACGCTGCCGGCCTCGGCGACCCGGCGGACGTCGTTGCGCGCCAGGTCGACCAGCATCGTGTGCTCGGCGCGCTCTTTCCCGTCGGCGAGCATCTCGCCGGCCAGGCGGCGGTCCTCGACGGGGCTGGAGCCCCGCGGACACGTCCCCGCGATGGGGTTCGAGACGACGCGCCGTCCACCGACCGACACCAGCGTCTCCGGACTCGCGCCGACGATTGTCAGGTCGTCGTAGGCGAGCAGGTACATGTACGGCGATGGGTTGACCGACCGGAGCGCGTCGTAGAAACCCAGCGGGTCGACCTCGCCGTACAGCTCGCGCGTCCGGGACACGACGCCCTGGTAGATATCGCCGCTGTAGACGTGCTCCTTGGCGCGCTCGACCGCCCGCTCGTACTCCTCGCGCGGTCCCGTCTCCTCGCGTTCGCGCCGAAATCCGCCCGTCTCCGGCGGGGCGGCGTCGGCCAGCAGGTCCTGTACGCGCTCGGCCTCGGCCGCGATGGCGTCGTAGCGGGCCCCGGCGTCGTCGCCCTCGCGGAGGACCGGTGTGAACACCAGCGAGACGCGCTCCTCGGCGTGGTCGAAGGCGACCGTCTTCGTCGTGAGGACAAACTGCGCGTCGGGGAACCGCGAGCCGGGGTGTTCCAGTCCGACCTCGTCGAGCCAGAGGTCGTAGACGGCGTCGTAGGA
>PXSU01000131.1 GCA_003022745.1 Halobacteriales archaeon SW_9_67_25 | reverse complement strand
GTGTCCTCGCCGACGAGTTCGACCGTGACCATGTGCGTGGCTGGGTGCCGGCGGCATTGAGCGTGTCGGATGCCGGTCCGGGCTCGGAGGCAGTGGCGGCCAGACCTCTATTTCCTGTATGAGGCCGACCAGTTCCTCCAGTTCGGGGAAGGTGTAGACCGTGACGTTGATGTCGGACTCGAGGGCCCGGACCCTGGAGTCGAACATCAGCGCCATGTCGTTCTCGCGGTCCCCGACGAGGTTGTCGACCATGCCGCTACCGGGGCCGTAGGTGAAGGCGGGGTGGACATGTCGATGGTCGTCTCGAAGACGTTCGCCCAGCCGTCGATGAACCCCGAGGTCATGATGGTGCCGATCTCCTGGATTGCCGACCGTTCCATGTCGGTAAACCCCCCGTCGGCGGAGGTCTCGCCCATGTCGCCGACCATCCCGCGGGCGAGTTCCTTCGCGCTGGCGGCGTTGAACAGAAAGAGGATGTACCCGTGGGGCGGTTCGAGCATCTCGATGCTGATCCCGATCTGCTTCTCGTGGCCGACGTGGGTCCTGATGTCGGGGACGTCGATGAAGTTGATCTTCGTGATCTCCATCTCCGTCTCCATGCCAGTCATCTGGCTGAGGTGGTCCGCGACGGTGTTGCCACCCTCCTTGGCCATCTTGTTGAAAAACCCGAGTTTCCGGATGTCGATCAGCAGGCTCATCTCGGCGGTGCCCGCCCGTTGCCATGCGTCCCTTATAATCTCTCGCCCGCCATTTGCCACGCTGACCACCTCCGGAGACGATTTGCTGCTGGGTCCCGATGCTCAGGAGGAACTGATGGTGGAGTGGAGCCGGGACGCAGACCGGGTGAACCTCAACGGCATCGCCTACGTCGGACCGGGAATCAAGGCACGAGCGGCGAGCGCGAACATCGACGCCGACTACGAGATACGGACCTTCGACGACTTCAACGAGGGGCTCTCCTGGGCACAGTCGCTGTGACCGTCACCGGTTGTGGCCGATGGGGAACGCCGGCTGTTCGGGTGCTCGTCGAACCGCGCAAGGAGGAACGTTCACCACCCGCGGGCCGCCTCGACCAGCGCCTGCACGCGGTCGGGGTCGACGGGCTCGGTCGTCTCGCCGTCGCGTTTCAGGGCCGTCCCGACGATGGCGCCGTCAGCGCGGTCCAGAATCCCGGCCACGTTTCCGGCGGTGACGCCGCTGCCGACCAGTACCGGCAGGTCGGGTGCGACGTCGTCGCGCGCCTCCAGTACTGCGGTCAGGTGGTCGCTGTCGGCCGGCTGGCCCGTCGCAGCCCCGGAGACCACCAGCCCGTCCGCGAGGCCGCGCTCGACGAGGTCCGCCACCACGGCCTCCACCTCCCGTTCGGCGGCCGGCGCCGAGTGTTTGACCGCGACGTCTGCGAGGATGGCGACGTCGGCGTCGACGCGCTCGCACAACCGGAGCGTCTCGTGGGCGCGCCCCTCGATGAGTCCCTGGTCGGTCACCCGCGCGCCGGCGTGGACGTTGACCCGGACGAACGAGCCGCCCGCCGCGGCGGCCACCGACAGCGCCGCCCGGGCGTCGTTCCGGAGGACGTTGACGCCCCAGGGGCTGTCGACGGCGAGTGCGAGTTCGCGTGCGACGGCGGTCATCTCGGCGACGACGTGGGCCGGCACCTCCTCGGGGTAGAAGGGAGCGTCCCCAAAGTTCTCGACCAGCAGGGCGTCGACCCCACCCTCGCACAGCGCCTCGGCGTCGGTCAGTGCGCGTTCGCGGATTGCCTCGCGACTCCCCTCGTAGCGGGGCGCACCGGGCAGCGCCGGCAGGTGGACCATCCCGACCAGCGGCGTCTCGCTACCCAATCTCTCGGCGAGATTCATGCTCGCCTTTCCAGGGGTGGCCTGAAACCGGTCCCGACGCGACCAACCTTCCCGACCCGGACCGGGACACGCCCCACAGTCTGTGCCTTGACAGCGAGGGACGAAGCCCCTCTGGCAACCGGCCAGTGGCCGGTGACGAGGTGGGGACGTCCGTCGATTTCCACCACGGCAGCGGACATCTCCGCCGGAATGATGTCCCCGCTCTTACCATAGCAGGTGATATCATCAGTCCAGCCGTGCCCTTCTTCGAGGACTTGATCGGCGAACTGCTTGAACTCCGAGAGGTTGTGCGGGTGGAGATCAGAGGCCGGCATCGACTGTAACTCCTCTCGGGAGTATCCGACCAACTCCTCGGCCGCAGGGTTACAATCGACGACCGAGTCGTTCTCGACATCGACGATGAAGATTGCGTCGTTGGCGTACTCGAAGATGGTCTGGAATTTCTTTTGTGAGGTCTCACGCGCGGATGCGTACTGCTTGCGGTCAGTGATATCCGTGTACTGTTCGACGCGGCCGCCGGCATACTGTCCGTCTTCAATCGGTTTGCTCCGGTGGATCAACCACCGCTCTTCGCGTGTCTCCGATGGGAGAATGTGGCACTCGAACTCCTCTTGCTGTGTATTCTCTTGGTAGGCCGTCTGTACACGCTCGGCGAACTGGTCTGGTCTCTCGAACCGGTGTTTGAGTTCGGCCTCAACCATCGACGGCTTGTCTTTGCCGATGAGTGCCTCCGGTGAGGTATCAAAAAACGCTTCGATCGCCTGATTGACCCAGACGACCGAGAAGTCACTATCCAGCACGAACGTCCCAACGTTGGAGGTGTCTAGTGCTTCGATGATCGAGACGAGTTGCTCCTCGCTGCCGTGGAACGTGTGGTTGGTGTCGTTCATACCGTCCGACAACTCCCCCCTGAGCAGTGATCCGATACGCACTGTGTGGTTCTGTGGCCGGATGTCTGGTCGGTTCCTGTTCGTCTCACACATGTCGCCGATCACAACAATCATTGGTGATTCGGACAGCGTGTGTATGACTTTCCCGGTTGATTTATACTGACGGCTATAGAGCCTGTCCGAAAAATGTCTATTTTGCCGGAAGATTTGCTTAATAAAGTCGATAACCGTCTCTAAGGTCGTGAAATTGGCGAGAAAATTGCTTTTCGGACAGGCTCTATAACTACGTGAAGATATTCGACCCCACGGGGGGTCGGAATTACTCACGGGCTTATAGCCGCCAGTATTAGGAGCGAACCCATTCGATCCCGTCATTCCGATCCTCTGTCGTGTATACGTCCAGCCCGGGTACATCGAGTTGCGACTTGAGCGACATCGATTTGAGCCCTTCAGCGACGACTCCCCACTTTGTGATCCCCTCCTTGACCGCTTTCTGTCCGGACCGGTTCCAGACTTCGAACGTATCAGCGTGAAACGGGTCGTCCATGCGGACGACTGTTACCAAACCAGAGACATCGTGCCGGTCGATTTGTGTCGTATACTCGTCCCACGCCGAGCCGGCGAACTCAGATTGATCCATGCCTTCCTCGAACTCAAAGATCGGGACATCTCCCGAAACCTCGCACGACCAGTTATTTGAAGACATTTATTTCTATATTAGACGGGTTGTTGATAATTCCTTGGTAACTTTTCTCTCACCCGCCTGTTATTCTTACACCTTTGCTGCTATCGATTAAGTATTATATTATACTTAGAATATTTTCAACCGGTTGCGAATACACTCATCGGCGGCGCCGTCGGGGGCGCCCTTATTGGCGTCCGCTCGGCGCGCAACCGCCGCCAGCGCCTCGTCAGGTACATGATTCATCGCGAGTCGGTTCGCGTGAATGTACCGTGCTGGACTGGACAGGTCAGACTGAACTGACGGTACCGGCACTCTGCGATAGCGGAGACGCGTTTCGTCCGACTCGGGGGCGCTCCTGTCGAGTCCCCCGCCGCAGTACCTCGTCGGTCATACAGGGGCTTTTGACTGGGCAATGATAATCCCCGTGTCGACGCCTGCGGGGCAACCAACACGTCCGGCAGACCGGGGGGCAGTCCCGACGAGCGTGTGTGTACCGTCACGCACAGTGGGCAAGCCCGTGAGCAGTTTCGACTCCCGGTGGGGTCGAATATATTCACGTGGTTATAATCGACAGTGTGTGACACTGGAGAATGACCGCGTGCCAGCGTGTACCGTGACCGGCGATTTTACAATAACTTAGCCCATAGGGGAGCCAAGATGTTAGACGGTGGCATCTATCCGAAACGACGGGAGGTACTGCTTGCCGGCGGAGCGGCTATCGCCGGTGGACTGGCAGGCTGTGCAGGCGAAAACGACGGCGGCCAGTCGAGCCAGTTCGACGAGTCGGACCCGACGGTGACTCACGAACGGTTCGGAAAGGGGGAGACTTCGCTCACCTACCAGACGAGTACGTTCTACACGCCGATCGAGGCAGAGAGCGACCAGCCCGCGGCAGCACCGGCACTGAAGACACAACACGAGGAGTGGGCCGAGAACCATCCCGACTACCGGATCGAGGTCAACTATCCGGCCTTCGGCCAGTGGAAGGACAACCTTCTGACGAGCGCAGCGGAGGGCAACGCTCCCGACGGCTCGACGCTCGATTCCAAGTGGGTAGCTGACTTCTACGAGTACCTGCAGCCATTGAACGACCACGTCGAGGATATCGACGACTTCTTCCCGTTCGTTCGGGAGACAGCGATGCGGGACGGTGACCTGCTGGCCGCGTGGAAGTACACGGGGTGTCGGTGCCTGTACTACCGCCAGGACATCCTCGACAGGTACAACGACGGCGACCCGCCGGCCACGTGGGAGGAACTCCTCGCGGTCGGACAGGATATCGTCGAGAACGAGGACATGGACGCGTACATGTTCCAGTCCTCGAGTGCGCTCGCCAGCCTGCCGTACTTCTGGAGTTCGGGAGGCGAACTCGTCGACAGCGAGGGCGCGCCGGTCCTGGACCGGAGCGGCAACCGGCAGGCACTCGTCAGTGCGCTGCAGTTCGTCCGGGACCTCGTCGACACGGGTGTCACGCCACAGCGGGTCGCGAGTGTCGAGGAAGTCGAAGCCCTTCCCCGGGAAGGTCGTGCCGGCAATCTGGCGATGTTTATCGGGAACAACGACCAGATCGAGCGGAACCTCAAGAACCCGGTCCAGCAGGACGACGACGTTCCCGACGACCGGTGGGAGCGCTGGAGGGTTGCAAAGATCCCCCGGCCCGCAGATGGGGAGCACACGACCGGGGTCGGCGGGTGGGCAGAGGGTGCCTTCCGAGAGGGTAATAGCGACGGAGCAGCCGCGATGAAAGACTTCATTGGGAAGTTCGTTGCGCCCGAGGCGATGGGGCGGTACTGCGAGGCGGCGGCCCTCCTCCCGACCCGCGAGTCGGTGTTCAACGACAGCGACCTCTACGACCCCGACACGCCGTATCAGGACCGCTTCCGGGAGTTCCTCAGGGACGGCGTCGCCAGACCGGCGCGGCCTATCTACAGCACCATCGCCTCCGAGTACACCGTCGCAATCGAGAACGTCGTCACGGGGCAGTCGAGCCCTGAATCGGCAGCAGAAACGATGATCGCCAACGTCAACGAAGAGTACGAGGCGACCTGATGAGCGACCACGTGCCGGGAACGACCGGGTCGCAGTAACAGCCGTGGCAACTGCCGGTACCAGAACCGAACGGCTGTTCGAGCGCATGGGAGAAGCCAAGCGCAAACTGCTCGACCATCCGCTCCCTTGGCTGGCCCCCACGCTGCTCTTGCTCGCGGTGTTCCAGCTGTACCCGATGCTGGAAGCGATCCTGATGAGTTTCACGAACGAGACCCTCGTCAGGACGGGGACGCAGTTCGTCGGACCAGAACAATATATCAGGCTCGCCACCGACCCCGAGTTCTGGGACATGCTCCGAGTGACCGCGATTTTCGCCTTTTCGAGCGTCGTTCTGCACGTCCTGTTGGGGCTGATTCTGGCGCTGGCGATCGATTACGGGGTCAGGCGGGGTCTCCCGGGCCACCTCACGACGCGGGTGTCCGTGTTGCTCGCCTGGATCGTCCCCGGGATCATCATCGGCCTGGTCTGGAAGGTGATGCTGGTCGAGAACCAGTTCGGTGCTGTCAACCACTTCCTCGGCCTCCTCAACATCGGCCCAGTCCCGTTCCGGTCGGACCCGACGCTCGCCCTCGTCTCGACGATAATCGCTGGCACCTGGCGGGGAACTGCGTTCACGATGATCATGATCTACGGCGGCCTCCAGCGGGTCCCACAGCGCCTCTACGAGGCCGCCCGGGTCGACGGTGCCGGTCGCTGGGCCCGTTTCCGCCACGTGACGCTCCCGCAACTCAAACCGGTACTGTTCGTGACGACGGTGCTCGTGACGATCTACTCGCTGAACACGTTCGACCTGATATTCGCGCTGACCGGCGGCGGCCCCGGCCGCGCGACCCAGGTCCTTGCGCTGTTCATGTATCAGGAAGCGTTCCAGGACTACGCCCTCGGCCGCGGTGCGGCGATTGCCGTCGTCATGCTGGTCGCGAACCTGCTGTTGACCGGCGTCTATCTCTACGCCTTCGATGTGGGGGACGAGATATGAACGAGGACGCTCCACGGGACGGGGACGGCGAGGGGACTGCCGACGGGCGTACAGACGGTGGCGCCTCGGAGGTCGGCATGGCGGCCAGCGGGGGTACGGCGCCGGAAGAACGATCGGTCGCCGGACGAGTCCGGGGGCGACTCGCCCAATTCGGGAGGCTCGACCTCTCCGTGTACGCCCTTTATCTGCTGGCGATCGCGTTTTTCGTCTTCCCCGTGTTGTGGGTGGCGTCGGCGAGTCTCCGTCCACCGGGTGAACTGTTCAGCTATCCTTTCCGACTCCTCCCGGCGGAGATCTCGCTGTCGGCGTACCGTCGAGTGTTCCGTGCCGGGATGGTCACCTGGCTGTTCAACTCGACGGTCATCACGATCGTTGGCGTCGGGAGCGTTATCGCCGTGTCGGTGCCCGCCGCCTACGCCTTCTCGCGGTTCGAGTTCACCGGCCGCCGCGGGCTGCTCGGAATCGTGCTTCTCTTCCAGATGATCTCGCCGGTTATCATCATCGTTCCCCTGTACACAGTGATGTCCACACTCGGCCTGTTGCGAACCCGCGTGGGGCTGATTCTCCTCTACGTCGGTATCCAGACCCCCTTCTCCATCTGGCTCCTGAAAGGCTACTTCGACACGATCCCGCAGGAACTGGACTACGCGGCTCGCATCGATGGCTGCAATCGATTCCAGACGCTCCGTCACGTGCTCTTGCGACCGGTCGCGCCGGGTATCGCCGTCGTCGCGATCTTCAACACTGTGCTGACGTGGTCCGAGTTCGTTCTCGCGTTCACGGTGCTGGGCAGCGAGAGTCGCCTCCACACGATCTCTATCGGCGTCTACAAATTCCAGGGACAGTACAGCAACGACTGGCGGGCGATCGCAGCGGCGAGCGTCGTCGGTATGCTCCCGCTCGTGATCGTGTTTCTCGGCCTCCAGCGGTACTTCGTGAAGGGACTCATCAAGGGCTCACTCAAAGGACAATGACTGATAGCGATCGATCAACGGATTCACACCTCGAAGTGCGGACCCTCGACAAGACGTATCCCGGCGGCCTGACTGCAGTCGAGGAACTGTCCCTGTCGCTGGCCAGCGGGGAGTTGCTGGTGTTGGTCGGCCCCTCTGGTTGCGGGAAATCGACGACGCTGCGGTGTATCGCCGGTCTCGAGGAACCGACCGACGGCGACATCCGTATTGGCGGCCGGTCGGTGCTGGGCCGTCGACCGGAGGAGCGGGAAATCGCGATGGTGTTTCAGAACTACGCGCTGTACCCGCACAAGACCGCCCGGCAAAACATCGGGTTCGGACTGCGGATGACGACGGATCTCTCCGAGGAGACAATCGAGACGCGGGTCGAAGATGTCGCCGATACGCTCGGGATAACTGAATTGCTGGACAAGAAACCGGGATCGCTGTCGGGTGGGCAGCAACAGCGGGTTGCCCTCGGACGGGCCATCGTCCGAGACCCGTCGGTATTCCTGCTCGATGAACCGCTCTCGAATCTCGACGCGACGCTACGTGGCCGGATGCGAACCGAAATCCAGCAACTCCAGCGCGACCTGGACGTGACGACGATCTACGTGACCCACGACCAGGTCGAGGCGATGACCATCGGGGACCGTATTGCCGTCCTCCGAGATGGACAACTCCAGCAGGTCGATACCCCTATGAGTTGTTATCACGAGCCCGCCAACCGGTTCGTCGCGTCGTTCATCGGCGAACCCTCGATGAATCTGCTGGACTGTCGCCTCGGTCCCACGGAGACGGCGCTGACCGGCACCGTCGATTACCCCCTCGATGACCGACTGGCCGCTGCCGCCAGCGAAGCCCGGGAAAGGGGTGTGGTCCTTGGTTTTCGCCCGGAGTCCCCGACGCTGTCGACCGCCACCGACGGCGACGACGCGGCCGCGCCGAGTTTTACCGGCCAAGTGGATGTCGTCGAACCGATTGGCGAACGGTCTTTCGTCTACGTCACGCTGGCGTCTGGGCCACAGGTGACCGTTGCGACTCCGGGTAGGACACCAGTCCGTCAGGGTGCGTCAGTCGACGTCCGGATTCCGCCGGCCGGCGTCCACCTCTTCGATGCCGCGACAGGGCAGGCACTCGTCCACCCTGACCGTGACGATCAACCAGACGTAGCAGGGATCACAACTGAGGAACTCGACTGATACGGATTGCTGTCGCTATTTTCCAGGTCGACCGCAGGATAGCGTGCGGTCGATCCAGCAATGAACGACAGCAATCCGTATTAGCGTAATTCTTTACCGCCGGGTCATCAGAACCGTCTCGCTTTGGCTCCCGTAGCCTCCGACATCCGGTACGCTGCCGAAAATGGTTACGCACGACCCTATGAGTACCGTGAGCAGATCGCGGGACGCTGAACGCGAACGGAGAGTATGGACCTCCTGACAGAGAGTCCAGCCAGAGCGGGAGTCCACGCGAAAGCCCCACCCTCAACGAAGCGAGGTCGTCAAACCGAGCGAAGTAGGGTGAGGTAGTTTACTTCCAGTAGTCGGGTTCGTTCCCCGGCCGCCACTTGATGGAGCAGCCCCGGGAGGGCCGTTGCTCGTCGTCGATCTCCTCGCCGGCGAGCAGGCGGTCGATGATCGCTTTCATCTCCCGCTCCGTGGGCTCGTCGTCGGGGTTGGTGGCGTCGTCAAGCCGGCCGTGGTAGACCAGCCGGAACGAGCCGTCCGTCCGCTCGAACAGGAAGGGGTCGGGCGTACAGACCGCGCCGTAGGCAGCCGCGACCGTCTGGTCGTCGTCCCGGAGGTACGCGTCGTATGCGACCCGGCCGTCCGCGACGTACTCCTCCATCTTTTCGAAGGAATCTTCGGGGTACTCGTCGGCGTCGTTGGGATTGATGCCCACGACGGCGACGTCGTCGTAGCTCGCGGCGAGGTCGCTGAGTTCGTCGAACTTCGCCTTCGCGTAGGGGCAGTGGTTGCAGGTGAACACCACCAGCAACGCCTCGCTGTCCGCGAAGTCGGCGAGCGTGTGCGTCTCGCCGCCGGTGCCGGGAAGTTCGAACTCCGGTGCCTCGTCGCCGCGTTCGAGGACGTCCTTCGAGTCGAGTGCGACCATACCTGGCAGTGGGGGCGGATACCCCTTACCTGTTCTGTTCACCCTCGACGGCCGTCCCCACGGCGTTGTCGAACGCCCTGGCGGCATCGACGACCGGGTGCGCCCCGTCGATGACGTAGCAGGTCTCCTCGCCTTCGCCGCCGGGTCGCTCGAGGAGGCCGACCTCGACGAGGGTCTCGAGCGTGTCCGCGAGATACAGCGTCTCCAGCGAGACGCCCGCGGCGTCGGCGATCTCGGCCCTGGTGTGTTCCCGCTCCGGTTCCAGTTCCACGAGGGCGGCGAACAGCGCCGGTGCCTCCTCCCACGACGCCACCGTCCGCCAGCCCGACCCGGGGTCCCCGGACATGGCGACCTCTAGGCACAGTTCGCCAATAAATCCGGGCGGCTCGTGTGCCCGGCCGGCACGCCCGGTGGACGAACGATATCCGGGAGCGAGGCTGGAGGCGTCTAGCAAGCCTTATATCCGCGCTGGGGCCCCCTTCTGGTATGAGCAGCCGGAGCCACGTCGAGGTTCTAGAAGTCCTGCGCGAGAACGCCCGCTACTCGGTCGAGGACATCGCGCGCCAGACCGGCACTGACCCCGCGGAAGTCGAGGAAATCATCACCGCCCTCGAGGAGGAGGGCGTCCTCCGGGGCTACCGCGCGGTCGTCGACTGGGAGCAGGTCGAGACCGAGCGCGTCCGCGCGGTCGTCGAGTTGAACGTCACGCTGGACCGCGAGACCAGCTACACCGACGTCGCCGACCGCGTCGCCAAGTTCCCGATGGTGGAGTCGCTGCACCTCGTCAGCGGCGAGTTCGACTTCATCATGGAGGTCGAGGGCGAATCCATGCGCGAGGTCTCACATTTCATCAGCGAGAAGGTCGCCCCGGTACCCGCCATCACCCAGACGGTCACCCACTACGTCATGGAGACCTACGTCGAG
>PXSU01000130.1 GCA_003022745.1 Halobacteriales archaeon SW_9_67_25 | reverse complement strand
GTCGTCGGCGTCGCCCGGGACGTCACCGAACTGGCCGAGCACCGCGAACAGCTCTCGGGGCTGCTCGAGACGACGCGGTCGCTGATGCAGGCCCGCTCGCGCCAGGAGGTTGCCGACCTCGTCGCGAACGCCGCGCGGGACATCCTCGGGTTCGAGGCCAACGTCGTCCGCCTGTACGACGCCGACGCCGAGCGGCTGGAGCCCGCCGCACAGACGACCGCCAGGGGGTTATCCGTCGCGGACCGGCCGGGATACGACATCGGCGAGGGGATGCCCGGCAGAGTGTTCGCGACCGGCGAATCGCAGGTCGTCGACGACCTGGACGCCGCCGCCGTCGACGTCGACACCGGCGTCCTCCGGTCAGCGATGCACTACCCGATGGGGGTTCACGGGACGGTCAGCGTCGCTTTGTCCGAACCTGGGGCCTTCGACGCGACCGACGAGCAGGTGCTCGCACTGCTGGCGACGGCCGCCGCCGCTGCGTGTACGCGCGCCAGGCGCGAACGCCAGGTCCGGGAGGCCCGCGAGCACGTCGAGGCCGTTCTCGAGCGGGTCGAAGGACTCGTCGAGAACACCGTCGAGGTGCTGGTCGGTGCCACCACCCGCGAGGAACTGGAGGCTGGCGTCGTCTCCGAACTGGCGGCGACCGACCCGTACGCGTTCGCCTGGATCGGCCGGCCGGACGTGGCCAGCGAGACGTTCTCGCCGACCGAGTGGGCCGGCGAGGCGTCCGTCCCGGCCGCGGACCTCACGGTCGCCCTCGACGGTTCGAATCCCGTCGCCGACGCGCTCGCCGGGGGCCGACCGCGAGTCGTCACCGCCGACGACGCGGGTGCGGATATGCTGGGCTGTGGCGGCGACGGTCCCGAGACGGTCATGATTGTCCCGCTAGCGTACAAGGACACGACCTACGGCGCTATCGCCGTCTTCGCCGACCGGGCCGGCGCCTTCGACGAACGCGAACAGCTCATCCTGTCGGTGCTCGGTCGGGCGGTGGCCAACGCCATCAACGCCATCGAGCGTGGCCGCATCCTCGACGCCGACGAGGTCATCGAACTCGAACTGGCCATCGACGACCCCGACCTGCTGTTCACCCACCTCGCGGACGCCTGCGGGTGCGCGGTGGAGGTTGCGGACTTCGACTACCGCTCGGACGGCCGACTCCGGCTGTATCTGTCCGCCGACGCCGACGGCGAGGAGGTCCGCGACCTGGCTGCAGCCGCCGACACCGTCGACGATGCCCAGCTCATTGCCGACGGCGACGACAGGTGTTTGCTGGAGATGACCGTCCGGGAGACGCTGGTCGGCCGCCTCGCCGAGTTCGGTGCCGTCGTTCGCGACCTCGCCGCCGCGGACGGGTCCACCCGCGTCACCGTCGAGCTACCCTACGAGGCCGAAGCCAGGGAGCTGTTCGAACTCGTGGCCGAACAACACCCCGGCACGGCACTCGTCGCGTACCACGAACACGAGCGGCCGGTCCGCACCCGCCAGGAGTTCCGCTCGGCGCTTGCCGACCGCTTCACCGACCGCCAGGAGAGCGCGCTCCGGACCGCCTACCTCGGGGGCTTTTTCGACTGGCCACGCGATATCGACGGCAACGACCTCGCGGAGGCGATGGACGTCTCGCGGCCGACCTACCACCAGCACCTCCGGGCCGCACAGCGGAAAGTGTTCGAGGAACTGTTCGAGTAGCGACGACTCGCTGTGGCCGTCGTTCGGACCGCCGCTGGCTGTCGCCCCATTGAGGCGGGCTGTGGCCGGTCAGACAGCAGGGTACTACTATAATGGCGCCCCCGCTATGGCCGGCATGGCCACGCACATCGGCGTCTGCTGGGCGTCGACGGGCTGGTTCGGCGTCGTGCTCCGGAACGGCGACTGGACGGCCGACCACTTCCCGTCGGTCTGGAGCCTCTGGAAGTACCACAGCGACGCCGACCGGATCCTCGTTGACGTCCCGGTCGGGTTGCCGATGGACGCCAGACGGGCCTGTGACGTCGAGGCGAAGCGGAAGCTCCGCCCCCACGGCCGGCGGATCTGTTACGCGCCGGTCCGCGAGGCGGTCTACGAGGGGAATCTCGACGACGCCAAGGAAACCAACGAGGCAGCGGGGTACAGCATCCAGAACCAGGCCTGGCCCCGGGTGCCCCGCGTCCGCGAGGTCGACGAGTTTATCGACGAGAACCCTGGCGCGCGGGATCGCCTGCGCGAGACCCGCCCGGAGCTGTGTTTCTACGCGCTCAACGGCCACAATCCGGTCGCCGACTCCAAGCGCACCGACGAGGGCATCCGGCGGCGGCTGGCGCTGCTCGCCGACGAACTCCCCGATGCGACCGCGATTTACGAGGCCTGTCGCGACCGCTACATGACCCCGCGGGTCACCGCACGCCGTTCGGCGGACGACCTGTCGGAACTGCCCGAGCGGGCGGATCCGCCACGGGACGAGCGAGGCCTCCCGATGCGGATCGTGTATCCGAGTGACGTCAACCAGACGCGGCTGACGACGCTTGCTGGGTCCTCGGAGGAGTGATTGCCTCTTCTTGCTGTTGTTCGTCTCCTAACGGGGTGGTTTTGTTCTCTACTCCCAGTGAAGTTCAGCTACCCGAGGTGCGGATTGTTTCGTTCAGCGGGTCGTAGTTTTCGTCGTCCTTGATGAGGGACTGGCCGTGGCCGGAGTTAGTCGGGATACGTCGGCGGGTACCTTGACGCCTCGATCGTCTCGTTCAGGTAGTCAATCTGCTCTTCGGAAAATTCTTCTGCGTCAACAATCCGGTTGATGTAGGCGTCCAGTTCCTGCTCAGTCATCGTCTTGTCCTGCGGCATCACCCAGTGCGACAGCTCGAAGTAGTCCAACGCCCACCTCGTCTGGATTGTTTTGAGGGAGTGCGGGTCGGCGTAAGAGACGCGTGACACATCCTGGTAGTATTTAACCGTCTCCGGGAGACGGTTGACGCGTGGCGTTCCCTTCCACACCTGTTTGATCGCCCAGAGATACGTCCGTTGGACTTGTGCCCCTTGAGCGGGGATGTTCTGCCCTTCTTCGTGAACTGTCTCGTAGTAGATTGTCTTCTCCGAGGCGAGTATCTCGACGCGGTCGAACTCAACGTTGTCTCTCTCCTCCGGACTCCTACTCCCGTGATTCTCGGCCCGGGTGGCGTGGAAGTACACGATAGGGCGGTATTCGGCGCCGAGGAGCGCGACTTCGGGGTCGCGCTCGCTGATCGTGACCGAGTCGTCGCTGGTCAGGACGGTCCGCGAGTTCGCGATGTGCTCGGCGTATGTTTCGACGTCGACCTCAGCGAAGACGTACTTGTCCGCGATGTCGGGGTCGATGGTGACCCGCGAGAGGTTGGTGCCGTCTTCGTCGACGACGGTGACCCGGTACTCGTCGGGCCGGACAAACGCGCCGTCTTCTGTGGCCTCGTCTGCGGTCTGCCGCGTGGCGTGCCCGGTGAATCGTGCGATTTCACGCGCGACTTCCATCTCGGCGTCTTGGACGGTCCACCCGTCGGGTTTTCTGATCGCGACCGCGACGACGCCGCGTTCGGTGTCACCACTCCCGGCTGCGTACTCTCCCTCGACGTAGGTGTTCACCTCGTCGGCTACCAGTCGCCCG
>PXSU01000129.1 GCA_003022745.1 Halobacteriales archaeon SW_9_67_25 | reverse complement strand
GGGCCGTAGCCGCCACGGAGTCGCCCCATCCGTGCCGGTATCACGCGGTGTACCGTGCGAAGGTCAGGTACCCCGTGTGTCCGACGCCAGCCGTCGAGGGGCGCGAACCGCGGTCGTCGAAATCCATCTCCCGCTGGATGGTCTCCAGCGTTTCGATTTCGGAGAGTCCGGCCTCGCGGGCCGTCCCGACCACCTCCCGCGTCGCCTCGACGAACGGCGAGTAGACGGCGACGAACCCGCCCGGCACGACCAACTCCGGTGCGCGCCCGACGACCGCAGGTGCGTCCTCGGTGTCCAGCGTGAGGACATCGAACCTGTCGGTCTCACCCTCGTCAGTTCCGTCGCCCCCGGCCGCGAGGCCGTCCAGGTCCGCACACACGTCGCCGGTCCGTACCTCGACCCGGTCGGCGACACGGGCGGTGGTCATGTTCTCGCGTGCGACCGCCGCGAACTCGGCGTCGCGCTCGTATGTGGTGACCGAGGCGCCGACCCGGCCGAGATAGGCCGCGAGCACGCCGGTGCCAGTCCCGACGTCGAGGACGCGGTCGCCGCGACCGAGGCCGGTGTGCCCGACCACGAGCCCGACGTCCCGTGGCATCATGGGCGCTCCCGTGCGCTCGAGGTGGGCAAAGAGGTCCGGCCCGCGGAGTTCCCGCACACGGAACGCCGTTCCGAGATGCGTCTCGACGACGTCGCCGGCTGTGACGTCCCCGGGCACGTCGAGTACACCGAGGTCCGTCTCCAGTCGGTCCCCGGCCGAGAGCAGGTACTCGCGGTCCTCGTGGACGAACAGGTAGGCCACTATTCGAGCCGCTCGACCGCCGCTGCGAGGTCGCCGTCGGTCGCCTCGAGGGCCTCCCTGGCGCGTGCCTCGCCCACGCCGGTCCGTCCGGCGACGAGTTCGACGTCAGCCTGTGGGATGTCGCCTGTCTCGCCCGCGTCGTCGCCGCCACTCGTTGACCCCGTGTCGGCCGTCGTGTCGGCGCCGCGTTCGCGACTCTCCGGCGAGCCGACGACCTGGTAGGTTTCCTGGCCCTGCGCGTCCATGCGCTGGACGTCCGCGTCCGAGAAGACCAGTTCCTCCTCGGCCGTCCGGATGACGACCTCCTCGGCGTCGATGTCCTCGATGTCGATGCCCATCTGCTCCATCATCTGCTTCATTTTGCTCGGGTTCAGTCCGCCGCCGCCTCCTCCAAACATGTGACGTGGTTCTCGCGGCCCAATAAAAAGCCCTCTGCTGTCAGCCCACGCCCTCGCGAACCTGCACGGCCATGCCCGTCCCGAACTGGCCCATCCCCGCGCCGGACAGTTCGGCCCGCCCCACGGCGAGCAGTCGTCCCTCGTGGTGTTCGACCAGCACCTCGTCCCGGGGGCGGATTCCCTCGTCGACCTCGCGGACGAACTTCGCGAAGACGTTGCGTCCGTCCCGGACGTGGGGTTCGCTCTCGTCGCCCACGACGACGCGGTGTGTGGGTGCTTCGAGCCCCGCCCGGAGACGGCGACCGCCCGCCACGCCGAGGGTGAACCGGCCAGCGGTGCCGTACGTGACGAGGCGCCGTCCGTCGCGGTGGACCTGCCGCGGCCGGCCGGAACTGGTGTGTGTCACCGTGAGGTCGGCCTCTTCGGGAAACAGCGCCGTTCCCGCGCCGGGCCCGAACTGGTAGTTGGCGATCCGTCGGAGACTGGCGCGCTCGTCGGTCATAGGAGGAACCGGTCGGTGTCCGCGCTGAGGTCGGTGAAATCGCGGGCCGCCTCGATCAGGTCCTCGGCAGTGGACTCCCCGAATCCCATCACCTCCACGCGGACCCCCTCGTGTTCGAGGTACCGGCACAGGCGCGCGAAGTCCCCGTCGCCAGTACAGAGAACGACGGTATCGACGTGCGGGGCCAGCGAGACGGCGTCGAGGCTCATCCCGACGTCCCAGTCGGCCTTCTTCGAGCCGTCCTGGAAGGTCCGGATGGCCTTGATGCGCGTCTCGAAACCGATGTCCACCAGCGCCTCGAAGAAGGACTCCTCTTCGGGCGCATCGGCCTTGATGACGTACGCGAGTGCGCGAGTGAGCGTGCGGTCGGCAACGGCTTCCTCCAGGAGTGCAGCGTAGTCGATGTTACGCGAATAGACCGACTGTGCCGTGTGATAGAGGTTCTGTGAGTCTGCCAGCACAGCGACCCGCTGTCCCGGGTGGGTCGTGTTCATTGTCCGGATTTGGCCGGGCAGCCTCAAAGACCTGTTCACTTCTCATACGGATTGCTGTCGTTCTTTACTGGATCGACCGCAGGACAGCGTGCGGTCGACCTGGAAAATAGCGACAGCAATCCGTATCAGGCGATGTCGCGGCTTGTGTCGACGGAGACTTCCTCGGAGAGTTCCATTTTTATCGTATCGGCCGGTGCGCGGCCGCCGCGGAACTTCGGTATCGCCAGCCGGTTGTCTATCTCGTCGCCCGACGTGTCGGTCCGCAGTTCGAAGACCACGTCGGCGAAGTGTTCGGTCGTATCGCGCAACGGCGGAACTGACCGACCGTCCAGACAGTGGAAGATAGCCAGGCTGTTGGTGTTGAAGATGTGGTTCTGGAGGTCGTTGAGGAAACTCCGGAACCGCGAGGGCGGTTCCTGCATCTCCAGGATGTCGACCGGGTCGACGACGAGGTTGGACGTCTCGGGCAGCGCGCTGACCAGTTTGCCCGCGTTGTCCAGCGGGGCCTCCCCCGTGATGTGTCTGACAGTCGGGTCGCCCGTCTCCGTGGGGCTGTTCCTGATGCTGTCTTTGACCGCCGCCGCCGAGCGGTCGAGCGAGAGGTACAGCGTGCCCCGCGTTGCCGTGAGTTCGTACAGAAACAGCTCTGCCTGGCTCGCGGGATCGGCCGACAGCACGACGACGCTTCCGGCCGGCAGGCCCCCGCCCAGTTTGCGGTCGAGGACATCGATCCCCGTACGCAAGCGGCTGGCCATCCTACGAGTGTTACACCGCTCGCGGTGATAATTGTTACGTGGGTGGTATCAGCCGTGATAACGCGAGCCCCGGCCCGCAGGGGGTCCGTAGTCAGGGATTCGCCGCCGGATCGACGCACAGACGGCCCGGATGCGGGGGTCCGTGCAGACGGGTGAGGCGTCAACGCTCGGAACCTCCGTGACGGGACAGTCGAAGGCCCGCTCGGCCGCGCCGGTCTCGCCCCGTACCAGAACGGCGAGCGGGACAGCGTCCAGTCGGCGTGCGACCGCAGCCGTCTTGACACTGTCCTCGATGGCCGCGGGACTGTCGGTCGTCACCAGCACCGAGCCGTCACACTCCCGGAGGGGGCCGGCGGCGTCCTCGCTGGCGCCGGCCGGACAGTCGACGAGGACCGGACCGTGCCACCCGCGGAGTCGAGACAGTGCCGCGGGAACGCTATCCGGCCGGCCCGCGGCGACCACGCCGATTCCCGGGAGCCGACGTGGACGCTGCACGACCGCATCGAGCAGCCGACCCGCTGCCAGGTCGTCAGCAGTTGGCTGCCGGGCAGCATCGGCAAGGACGTGCAGGTCCGGCATGTCGACGTCGGCGTCGAGAGCGACCGGGTCGCGCCCGGCGTCGGCGAGCGAGCAGGCGAGGGCGAGCGTAACGGTCGTTTTTCCGGCGCCGCCTTTGCCACCTGTAATCGCGAGCATGTGCCCGGGTGGCCGCCCGCTGGTACAAAAACCGTCGGGCTCCGGGAGATTCAAATGTGTCCGGGACGCGGGTAGACGCGATGCGCCACGACCACGTCATCAGCGCCAAACAGCTGACGCGCGGGGACATCGAGTCTGTCTTGGATCGCGCGCGCGACATCGCGGCCGACCCCTCGGCGTACGCGAGCCGCCACGACGGGGCGCTGTTGGGGTTGCTCTTTTTCGAGCCGAGCACGCGGACGAAGATGAGTTTCTCGGCCGCGATCAAGCGCCTGGGCGGCGGCGTCGTCGACATGGGGCCGGTGGACGCCTCCAGCGTCAAGAAGGGGGAGAGTCTCGCCGACACGGTCCGCGTCATCGAGGGCTACGCTGACGCACTCGTCCTCCGTCACCCCAGCGAGGGGTCGGCGAAGATGGCAGCCGAGTACGTCGACGTGCCCCTGATAAACGCCGGCGACGGCGCTGGCCAGCATCCCACACAGACGCTGCTCGACATCTATACGATCCGCGAGAACGCCGGCCTCGACGACCTCAGCATCGGCATCATGGGCGATTTGAAGTACGGCCGGACCGTCCACTCGCTGGCACACGCCCTGACGAACTTCGAGACGACACAGCACTTCGTCAGCCCGGACACGCTCGCACTGCCCCGGAGCGTCCGCTACGACCTCCACGAGGAAGGGGCGTCTGTCAAGGAACACACCGACCTGGAACACATCCTTCCGGACCTCGATGTCCTGTACGTGACGCGGATCCAGCGCGAGCGGTTCCCCGACGAGAGCGAGTACCGGGCGGTCGCCGGCCAGTACCAGATCGACGCCGGGACGCTCGGGGCCGTGGCCGACGACTTGGTGGTGATGCACCCGCTCCCGCGGGTCGACGAGATCGCCAGCGACGTCGACAACACCGACCACGCTCGCTACTTCCAGCAGGCACACAACGGAGTGCCCGTCCGGATGGCGCTGCTCGACCAACTCCTGGAGGGAGAACAATGACGTCCGACCGCGAGCTCCGCGTCAGCAAGATACAGAGCGGGACCGTCATCGACCACATCACCAGCGGCCAGGCGCTGAACGTCCTCGCCATCCTGGGCATCGACGGCACCGACGACGAAATCGTCTCCATCGGCATGAACGTCCCGTCGGACCGCCTCGGGACCAAGGACATCGTGAAAGTCGAGGGTCGCGAACTCTCCCAGGGCGAACTCGACGTCCTCTCGCTGATCGCGCCCGTCGCGACGATCAACATCATCCGCGACTACGGCGTCGTCGAGAAACACCGCGTCGACCGCCCGACCGAGGTCACGGGTGTGTTGCAGTGTTCCAACCACAACTGCATCACCACGGAGGACGAACCCGTCGACTCGCACTTCGAAGTGCTCGACGACGGGGTTCGGTGTGTCTACTGTGATACCATCGTCCGCGAGGACCTGGCCGCACACATCCTCGCCTGATACGGATTGCTGTTTACTGCTCGCCCAGTTCCTCGGCCAGTTCGTCAGCGTCGATGTCGGCGTCTTCGAGTGCGGCCTCGATGTCTTCCTCGCCGCCACCCATGCCACCCATACCGCCCATCATCCCGGGCATGCCCATACCGCCCATTCCCTCGATTATCTCCTGGACGACGACGCGGTCGACCCCGAGATAGTCGATGAGGTCCTGGGCGATGGACTGTTTCTGGAACATCCACTGCTGGTTCATCGTCAACTCCTGTGTCGCCTCGATGTACAGCGACTCCTTCTCGACCTCGACGGTTTCGAAGGCTGGTTCGTCGTCCTCCCCGTCGGCGTCGGCCTCCACACCCTCGGGCGCTTCCTCGTCCGCCTCGTCGTCCGCGTCACTCTCGACGGGCCGTTCCTCCTCGACGGTGTCGGTCTCGAAGTGGACGTTCAACTGGAGGTCCAGCAGCGTCTCGAGCAGGCTCTCGGCCTTGGCTTGCCGGTCGGTGATCTCGCCGACGATCTCGTACTCGTACTCGATGTCTTCGCCGGCGAGCGGGTGGTTGAAGTCGACGCGGGCGCGGCCGCCGATGACGGTCTCGACGAACCCCTCCTCGCCGTCGATGCGGACCTGGGCGCCCGGGTAGCGGTCGTCCTCGGGAATCTTGTCCTTGCTGACCGTCCGGACCTCCTCCTCGTCGTACTCGCCGAAGGCCTGGCCGGCTTCCACGACGGCGGAGCCGGTGTCGCCGACCTCATGGCCGACGAGAGCCTCCTCGACGGGTTCGAAGATGTGTCCCTCGCCGAGGACGATGGTCCGGGGCGCGAACTCCCTATCGGCGTCGACACCTTCCTCGTCGGCAACCTCCGGGTCGGTCGTGTCGACGAGGTCCCCGCCCTCGACCGTCCGGGCGGTGTAATCGAGTTCGACGAACGCCCCCTCCTGGAGGCCACCCTTCTCGGTCTCGTCGCCGCCACTCGCGTCGGTCTCCTCGGCCGCGCGCTCGGTTCCGGCGTCCGCGCCGGCCGCCTGTTCTCCCGTCGTCCCGTTGGCGTCCTCGGCCTCGGAGTCGTTGCTCATACCGTGTCCGACAGCCGTTGTACTCTTAAGCACAACGTTTCGGCCCCATTCCCGCCGCCGGTGGCCCACCCAGATCAGCCTGCGTACTCACGCCACCACGGACTTTGAACGCTCCCGTCGGGAGCGTGTCCTCCCGCTTGATACGGATTGCTGTCGCTATTTTCCAGGTCGACCGCACGCCGTACTGCGGTCGATCCAGTAATGAACGACAGCAATCCGTATGAGGTAGACCTCCGCGTCGAGTTCGCTCGAAAGGGTCTCGCTGCGCACCAGCGGCGTCTCGGGGAGGTGCCGGCGGACCGTCTCGCGGGCCCGGAAGAGGTCCGCCGTCGTCGGGGGCGTCAGGTCGTGGTACGGGAACACTGTCGATTCGTCGGGGGACTCGATGGGTTCGTAGGCTGCCATGCCAGTCCACACGGAAAGGGGCGTAAAAACTGTGGGCGATACCGCACAGCGGGACAGGTCACTTTTGACCGCCCCACCCCTCGGACCGGCCATGTACGAGGTGGAACTGAAGGTACGGGCCGACCACGGGCCGGTCCGCGAGCGCCTGGCCGACCTCGACGCCCGGCACGCGGGCGCTGTCGTTCAGACCGACACCTACTACGACGCCCCCCACCGCGAGTTCGCCGAGACCGACGAGGCGCTGCGCATCCGCCGGGAGACACCGGTCGAGGGAGACGGACAGGCTTACCTCACGTACAAGGGCCCACTGGTCGAGGAGGAGTCCAAGACTCGGGAGGAAGCAGAAACGCCCGTCGGGGACGAACGGGCGGCCGCCGACCTGCTCGATGGCCTGGGGTTCGAGCCGGCCGCGACGGTCCACAAGGAACGCGACCGGTACACAATCGGGGAACAGACGGTCACGCTCGACGCCGTCGAGGGACTCGGGGAGTTCGTCGAGGTGGAGCGGGCGGTCGACTCGGCCGAGGCAATCGAACCCGCCCGCGAGGAGGCGTCACGACTCCTCGTGCGCCTCGGCCTCGATCCGGCCGACGGGATCCGTACCTCCTACCTCGGACTGTTGCTCGCAACGGAGAATGTGGATTTCTCGGAGTAATACTGACCGGCAGTGATAGTTCCGAAAGTTATAGACACTGGCCTGTCGAACTCGCTGGCAATGACCGACCGGAACATCCACGTCGAGCCCGCGACGGGGCGGGCAGTCGAGGACGAGGCAGTCGAGATCGTCGAGCGAAAGGGCCTGGGCCATCCCGACTCGATCTGTGACGGGGTCGCGGAGGCGGTCTCGCGGGCGCTGGCCCGGACCTACTTCGACAGGTTCGGGACGGTGTTGCACTTCAACACCGACGAGACGCAACTGGTCGCGGGGACGGCCGCGCCCGCCTTCGGGGGCGGGGAGGTCCTCGAACCCATCTACCTCCTGATCGTCGGGCGTGCGACCAAGACCTACGACGGCCAGCGGGTGCCGGCCGAGACGGTCGCGCTCGAAACTGCCCGGGCGTACCTCGACGAGCACTTCCCGGAACTGGACGTCGGCTCGGACGTGGTCGTCGACGTCCGCCTCGGGGAGGGCAGCGGCGACCTCCAGGAGGTCTTCGGCGAGGAGGGTGCCGTCCCGATGGCCAACGACACGAGCTACGGCGTCGGACACGCGCCGCTGACGGAAACCGAGCGGATCGTCTACAACGCCGAACGTCGACTGAACGGCGAGTACGGCGAGGACCACCCGGAAGTGGGTCAGGACATCAAGGTGATGGGCAAACGCGAGGGCGACCACATCGACGTGACGGTCGCGGCCGCGATGATAGACGCCCACATCCACGGGATGGAGCAGTACCGCGAGGCTGTCCGGGGAGTCGAGGAGTTCGTCGCGGGGATGGCCCGCGAGTACACCGACCGCGAGGTCGCGGTCCACGTCAACACCGCCGACGACTACGGGGAAGGTGCGATCTACCTCACGACCACGGGCACGAGCGCCGAACAGGGCGACGACGGTTCGGTGGGACGGGGCAACCGTGCGAACGGGCTCATCACTCCCAACCGGCCGATGAGCATGGAGGCCACCAGCGGGAAGAACCCCGTCAACCACATCGGCAAGATTTACAACCTCCTGAGCACGGAAATCGCCGAGTCGGTCGCCGACGAGGTGGACGGTATCCGCCAGTTGCAGGTCCGGCTCCTCAGCCAGATCGGCCAGCCAATCGACAACCCGAGCATCGCCGACGCGGCCGTCATCACCGAAGAGGGCGTCGACGTGGCGGATATCCGCCCGGACATCGTGGCCGCCATCGACGAGCAACTGGCCGGCGTGACCGGCCTCACCAGGCGGGTCATCGAGGACGAACTCCAGACGTTTTGACCGGGACTCGGGATCGCCTTTTATACACGCCACGGCGTTCAGGCGGTGGATACGCGCCGCCACTCCGCGGAACAGACAACCGTTCAAACGCCTGCTCCCGAGTTTCCCACGGTGACGTTTAATTGACAGGCTGCCTTACCAGAGAGTGGGAATCGGTCGGAACGGAGCGGATTCCGAACCGTTCTGCGGAGGCAGCCTGTCCGCCCA
This sequence comes from Halobacteriales archaeon SW_9_67_25, assembly GCA_003022745.1. Taxonomy (GTDB): domain Archaea; phylum Halobacteriota; class Halobacteria; order Halobacteriales; family Haloarculaceae; genus SW-9-67-25. Next base: position 305 of record PXSU01000129.1, on the reverse strand, counting down.
CGAAACGAGACAGTATCCGGAAGAACAGCCGGTGAACGCCACATTCCCGAAGAGTGAGGGCACGTGCCGACTGCTGAAAACGAACCAGAAGGTACCCCCGAGCCCGCTGACGCCTGCCGGCGTCCCCGTGGCCAAAACAACACTGGGACGCCAGTCCCGGTCAAGGATAGAGGTAATGGCCGCTTGGCACTGCCAGCAGTCCACCACACCGATACTGTGGGACTACCCGTGCCCGAAAGATGTGGTAGTCCGGTGGTTGGACTGCGAACCTGAAACTCCCACCGCTCGGGATTCCTTCCCGTTCA